>CAZFHQ010000090.1:0-5640 GCA_964519325.1 uncultured Clostridium sp. | reverse complement strand
GGGCGGTGAGCTGAACGCTGTGCTGCTGGAGCGCCGGCAGTATCTGGACCAGAAAAAGCTGCTGGATGACGGCGAGGGGAACGAGCCGGTAGAAACGGAATGACAAGAACAAAAGGAGTTTTGGAACATGGCAGAAAATATTGAGGGGCTGCTGCTCACCTCAGCCAACGCCCTGGGCGTGCGGCTGATGCCCGCCCAAACCAACGCGTTCCAGCGCTATTTGGAACTGCTGCTGAGCTGGAATAAAAAAATGAACCTGACCGCCATCACAGAGCCGCGGGAAGTCTGCATCAAGCATTTTGCCGACAGCCTGACCGTGCTGGACGCGGTAACGCCGGAACGCTGGGCCATGGTGCTGGACGTAGGCAGCGGCGCCGGCTTCCCCGGCATCCCGCTGAAGATTGCCAGGGAGGACCTGCGGCTGAGCGTCATAGACAGCCAGCAAAAGCGGCTGACCTTTTTGCGGGAGGTGCTCGATAAGATCCGCCTGGACGCCAACCTGCTGCATGGCAGGGCGGAGGAGCTGGGCCGCGATAAACGGCTCCGCGCCAAATATGACCTGGTCACAGCGCGGGCCGTCGCGCCGCTGAACCTCCTCTGCGAATATTGTATGCCCTTTGTGAAGATGGGCGGCCAGTTTGTGGCCATGAAAGGCCCCAACGCCGAGGAGGAGCTGGCGGCGGCGGAGAACGCCGTCAAGGTGCTGGGCTGCGAGCTGGAGCAGGCCAAAAAGCTGATGCTGATGGACGGCAGCAGCCGCACCCTGCTGGTGTTCCGGCGGACAAAGGGCTTTTCCATGGAGTACCCCCGCCACGGCTCCAAGATCGCGAAAAAGCCCCTGTAAAGAACTATATCCTGTGGTGACAAAATCATACACAACTATATTTATGGCAACGCCCTCTGACACAGGGGGCGTTTTTGCTTGCAAAAAACCATGGAAAGGGACAGAAAAATCGCCCACGGAATGACATGGTTTTCTGCCGGGGAATGGTATATTAAAGATGGAAATAACAAACGGTTGTTTCCGCAGGGAAAGCAGAGATAGGAGGAAGTCACCATGGTATCGCAACAGGGACGGCGCAAGATCGTGGAGATCCCACTGGAGCGCATCCGCCCAAACCCCGCCCAGCCGCGGCAGGTCTTTGCCCAAAAAGAGCTGGACAGCCTCTCGGACAGCATTCGGGAGAACGGCCTGCTGCAGCCGATCTTAGTGCGGCAGAAGAACTTCGATTATGAGCTGATCGCGGGGGAGCGGCGGCTCCGTGCCTGCCGGATCGCCGGCCTGCGCACCGTGCCGTGCATCATCAGCGAGTGCGATGCGAAAAGCGCGGCCATCTTTGCCATGCTGGAGAATTTGCAGCGGCAGGACCTGCAGCTCTTTGAAGAAGCGGAGGGGCTGCAAAAGCTGATCGCCCAGTGGGGCGTCACCCAGGAGGAAGCGGCAAAGCGGCTGGGCAAAAGCCAGTCTGCCATTGCCAACAAAATGCGGCTGCTCAAGCTCAGCGAGGCGGAGCGGAAGAAGATCACCGAGGCGTCGCTTTCCGGCAGGCACGCCAGGGCGCTGATCCGCATTGGGGATGAAGCGGTGCGGATGCAGGTGCTGGATGAGGTGATCGCCCGCGGCCTGAATGTGTCGCAGACCGACAAGCTGGTGGACCGCACCCTGGAGGAGCGGCGGCAGCCCGCGCCAAAGCGCCAGCACCGCACGCTGGTGTGGAAGGACTTCCGCATTTTCCGCAACACGGTGCAAAACGCCGTCCGGCTGATGCGGGAGTCCGGCATTGAAGCCATTGAGGACAACAAGGAGACAGATGAATTCTACGAGCTGACCGTCCGGATACCAAAATTTCAAAAGGTCTGAACGAGGGAGGCAGGCTGCCGGAGCCTGCTTCTTTCTTTTGGCGGGCAGGCGCGGAATGGGAAAGCGGATTGTTTCACATGAAACATTGGTTCGCCCTGGCGCGGGATTGTTTCACATGAAACAATTTTTGCGCGGCCGCAATATTTTTCCCGATTGCGGTGGCATGGCGGCGCAAACTATGCTATAATAGGAATTGCCGAATATAACGCGCTGAGCAGAGGAGAGACAGAACCGACCATGGGAAAGATCATAGCAGTTACAAATCAAAAGGGCGGCGTGGGCAAGACGACGACCACGGTAAATCTGGCGGCGGCAGTGGCCATTGCCGGCAAAAAAACGCTGGTCGTGGACGTTGACCCCCAGGGGAACACCTCCAGCGGCCTGGGCGTTGACCGCCGGAAGCTGGAGCACTCCATGTATGAGGTGCTGATCTGCACCGAACAGGCGGAGGACGTGGTGCTGCAAACCGAATTTAAAAACCTGTCGCTTCTGCCTTCCAGCATGGATCTGGCGGCGGCGGAGCTGGAGCTGATCCAGTTTGACCATCGGGAATCCATTTTAAAGCACGCCCTCGCCGCGCTGCGGGGGGAGTACGATTACATTTTCATCGACTGCCCGCCTTCCCTGGGGCTGATCACCACCAACGCGCTGTGCGCCGCCGACACCCTGCTGGTGCCGATCCAGTGCGAATATTACGCGCTGGAGGGCCTTTCGCAGCTGATGAACACGGTGCGCCGCGTCAAGCTCCAATACAACGCGCTGCTGGACATCGAGGGGGTGCTGCTCACCATGTATGACGGCCGCCTGAACCTGACCCAGCAGGTGGTGGAGGAAGTGAAGAAGTACTTTCCCAAAAAGGTGTTCGCCACCGTCATTCCCAGAACGGTGCGGCTCTCTGAAGCGCCCAGCTTTGGCAAGCCGATCCAGTATTACGATCCACACTCCAAGGGCGCGGCGGCCTATAACGACCTGGCAAAGGAATTTTTGAAAAAGAACAAATAGGGAGGCGGAACCATTGGCAGTGAAGAAAAAAAGCGGGCTTGGCAAGGGCTTGGACGCGATCTTCGCGGAAAATGTGACGGAGGAGCGCAGCGCCGCCGAGGAGCTGCGGCTCAGCGAGCTGGAGCCAAACCGGAACCAGCCCCGCAAAGCCTTTGACGAGGAAGCCCTGGCGGAGCTGGCGGATTCCATTAACCAGCACGGCGTGCTCCAACCCCTGCTGGTGCGCCCGATCCCCGGCGGCGGCTACCAGATCGTCGCCGGCGAGCGCCGGTGGCGGGCGGCCCGAATGGCCGGGCTTTCCACAGTGCCGGCCATTGTGCGGGAGCTGGAGGACGAGCAGGTCATGGAGATCGCCCTGATCGAAAACCTCCAGCGGGAGGATCTGTCTCCGCTGGAGGAGGCGCAGGGGTATCAGTCCTTGATGGACACCTACGGCATGACCCAGGAGGAGATCAGCAAAACGGTGGGCAAATCTCGGTCTGCCGTGGCCAACGCCCTGCGGCTGCTGCGTTTGCCGGAGGAGGTGCGGGCGCTGCTGCGGGCGGGGGCGCTTTCCGCCGGCCATGGTCGGGCGCTTCTCGCCTTTCCGGACGAGGCGGCGATGATCGCCGCGGCCCAGCAAACCGTGCGGGAGGGGCTGTCGGTGCGCGCGGTGGAAAAGCTGGCGCAAAAGGCAAGCCAGGCGCCCCGGGCCAAAGCGGAGCGGCGTCCGGCCGTCCCTTATTATAACGAGGTGGAGCTTTCCCTCCACGATTATTTGGGGCGTCGGGTCCGCGTGAATGGGGACGAAAAAAAAGGCATGCTGCAAATCGAGTTTTACGGCCAGGAGGATCTGTCCGAGCTGATGCGTATGCTGCATTTGCATGAAGAATAGAGAGAAAGATGAGGAATAACGATGCTTGATATTAAGATGATCCGCCAGGAGCCGGAAAAGGTAAAGGCGGCAATGAAAACCCGCAATTTTGACGCTGACGCGATGGTTGACGAAGTGTTGGAGATCGACGCCCAGCGCCGGCAGGTTATGGGCAAGGCAGAGGCGATGAAGGCCGAGCAGAACGCCGAAACAAAGAAAATCCCCGCCATAAAAAAGGCCGGGGGAGATGTGTCGGAGATTATGGAGCGGATGCGCGTCCTCTCGGACGAGATCAAAGCCTGCGACAGCGAGCTGAGCCAGCTGGAGGAACAGCAGCGGAACCTCCTGCTGTCCATCCCCAATGTACCCCATGCCAGCGTGCCGGTGGGCAAGGATGACAGCGACAACGTGGAGATCCGCCGCTGGGGGGAGCCGCAGCAGTTTGATTTTGCGGTGAAGGCCCACTGGGATCTTGGCAAGGACCTGGATATTCTCGATCCGGAAACGGCCGCCAAGGTCACCGGCGCCCGCTTCCATTTTTACAAGGGGCTGGGCGCCAAGCTGGAGCGCTCCGTCATCAACTTCTATCTGAACACCCACACGCAGCACGGCTATACGGAGGTTTTCCCGCCGTTTATGGTCAACCGCGCTTCCATGACCGGCACCGGCCAGCTGCCCAAATTTGAAGAGGACGCCTTCCGCCTGGCGACCAAAACCTCCAACGAGGACTATTTCCTCATCCCAACGGCGGAGGTGCCGGTGACTAATATGTACCGGGGCGATATTATTGACGGCGGCAAGCTGCCGGTCAAATACTGCGCTTATTCCGCCTGCTTCCGCGCCGAGGCTGGCTCTGCCGGACGGGATACCCGCGGGCTGATCCGCCAGCACCAGTTCAATAAGGTAGAGCTGGTCAAGTTTGCCGATCCGGAAACCTCCTATGACGAGCTGGAAAAGCTGACCAACGACGCGGAGCGGGTACTCCAAATGCTGGGCCTGCCATACCGCGTGGTCTGCCTTTCCACCGGCGACCTTGGCTTCTCCTCCGCTAAAACCTACGACATCGAAGTCTGGATGCCGTCCTATGGCCGGTATGTGGAGATCTCCTCCTGCTCCAACTTCGAGGATTATCAGGCCCGTCGGGCGTCCATCCGCTTTAAGAACGGCCCGAAGGAGAAGGCCCGCCTGGTACACACCCTCAATGGCTCCGGCGTTGCCATTGGCCGCACCGTGGCGGCCATTCTGGAGAATTACCAGAACGCCGACGGCAGCGTGACCGTTCCGGAGGCGCTCCGGCCGTATATGGGCGTGGACCGGATCGGCTGAGCCTAAACTAAGTTTATTATAGTAACTATGGATAATAAAGCGCAAGGGCGGCACCTGCGCTTTATTTTTTATAGCGGGAACGGGGCCGCGCCCCAAGGCAGGCGTGCTTTCGGCGGGATTCTAAAGAAAATCTAACGGAAAAGGTTGAAACCAGGGGGCGGCGGTGGTATAATGGAAAGGAACTGTATTACCGTGGAAAACCGCATGCGCTTGCGGGCTTTTAAAAAAAGAAAGGGAGGAAATTTCATTATGCTGCAAACGGATTCTTCAAAAAAATTTGCCAAGGAAGGCTTGACCTTTGACGATGTGCTGTTGATTCCGGCGGAATCGAACGTGCTGCCGAAAGAGGTCGATTTTTCTACCAATTTGACAAAAAAGCTGCGTCTGAACACGCCGCTGATGACAGCCGCGATGGATACCGTCACCGAGGAGGAGATGGCCATCGCCATCGCCAGGGAAGGCGGCATCGGCATCATCCATAAGAATATGTCCATCGAGGTCCAGGCTGACCTGGTGGACCGGGTGAAGCGCTCAGAAAACGGCGTGATCGCAAAGCCCTTCTTTCTTTCTCCGGACAACACCATCGGCGACGCGGACG
>CAZFHQ010000089.1:0-5653 GCA_964519325.1 uncultured Clostridium sp. | reverse complement strand
GCGGAGGAATCCACCTCCTGGCCAATGGTCTCCAAGCCCACCTACATGGGCGGCCTGGGCTTCAACTACAAGTGGAACATGGGCTGGATGAACGATATGCTCCACTACATGTCCCTGGATCCGATCCACCGCAAATTCAATCACGATAACCTGACGTTCTCCTTCTTCTATGCGTTCTCCGAGAACTTTATCCTGCCCATCTCCCATGACGAGGTGGTGCATGGCAAAGGCTCCCTCATTAACAAGATGCCGGGCAACAACGAAGAAAAGTTCGCTAACTACCGTGCGTTCCTGGCTTACATGATGGCCCACCCTGGCAAGAAGCTCCAGTTCATGGGCAATGAGTTCGCCCAGTTTATCGAGTGGAACAACAAGCAGGGCCTCGACTGGCTGCTGCTCCAGTACCCGATGCATCAGCAGGCGGCGCTGTTCAACAAAACGCTGAACCACTTCTACCTGGATACGCCGGCCCTGTGGGAGGTCGACTTCTCTTGGGAGGGCTTTTCCTGGATCAGCAACGACGACTACACCCAGAGCGTTATCGCCTTCCGCCGGTTTGACCAGAAGGGCAACGAGATCATCGCCGTGTGCAACTTCGTTCCGGTGGAGCGGCAGAATTACTGCATTGGCGTGCCATACGCCGGCGTTTACAGTGAAGTCTTTAACTCCGACGCCAAGGAATTTGGCGGTTCCGGCATTACCAACGGCGACTCCATCAAGTCGATCGACGAACCAATGCACGGCTTTGAGCAGTGCATCAGCCTGACGCTGCCGCCAATGTCGGTCATGTATTTTAAGATCAAGCGCAAGGCGCCCGCCAAAAAAGCCGCCAAGCCAAAAGAAGCGGCCGCGAAAAAGGCAAAGGTGACCGCCAAGGCCGCCGCAAAAGCCACCCCCAAGGCGCCGGCAAAAACAGCGAAAAAGCCCGCCGCGAAGAGCGCCGGCAAAAAAACCGTGAAAGCGGAAAAGGCTACTGATAAATAGCCCTAACACATACAAATCCATCTTAATTTCAATAGGATTTCATCATACTTAAGGAGGAATAGATCCATGTTACCAAAACAAGAAGTCGTTGCCATGCTGCTGGCAGGCGGACAAGGCAGCCGACTGGGTGTTCTGACCAAAAACCTGGCAAAGCCCGCTGTCCCTTATGGCGGCAAATACAGAATTATTGATTTCCCGCTTTCCAACTGCGTCAACTCCGGTATCGAAACCGTCGGCGTGCTCACGCAATATCAGCCGCTGATCCTCAACGAATATATCGGCAGCGGCCAGCCGTGGGATCTGGACCGGATGAATGCCGGCGTCACTGTGCTGCCGCCTTATCAAAACAGCAAAAAATTTGACTGGTACAAGGGTACTGCCAACGCCATCTACCAAAACATCGCTTTCATCGACCGCTACGACCCGGACTACGTTGTCATCCTCTCCGGCGACCACATCTACAAGATGGACTACTCCGAGATGGTTTCCTTCCATAAAGACAACAACGCAGCCTGCACCATCGCAGAGATCGAAGTCCCCATGGAGGAGGCCTCCCGCTTCGGTATCCTGAATACCAATCCGGACGGCTCCATCTATGAGTTCGACGAGAAACCGAAGGTGCCAAAGAGCAATAAAGCCTCCATGGGCATTTACGTTTTCTCCTGGGATAAGCTGCGCAAGTACCTGATCGAGGACGAGGCAAATCCGGAATCCTCCAACGACTTTGGCCATGACATCCTGCCAAAGATGCTCAACTCCGGCGAACGCATGATGGCTTTTGAGTTCTCCGGCTACTGGAAAGACGTGGGTACCATCGACAGCCTGTGGGAGTCCAACATGGACCTGCTCAACCCCAAGGTGGAGATCCATCTGAACGACGACAGCTGGAAGATTTATTCCCGCAACCCGATCCGTCCGCCTCACTATATCGCTGAGAAGGCCAACGTGCAGGCCGCCCTCATTACAGAAGGCTGCAGCATCTACGGCTCCGTAGATTCCTCCGTCATCTTCAGCAATGTGACCATTGAGAGCGACGCTGTCGTCAATGATTCTATCATCATGCCGGGCGCTGTCATCAAATCCGGCGCCTGCGTACAGTACGCCATCGTCGGTGAGGACGCTGTCATCGGCGAGGGCGCTGTCATCGGCAAACGCCCAGAGGATGTGGACAACGTGGAAAACTGGGGCATCGCCGTTGTCGGCGAGGACTGCGTCATCAAGCCAGGCGCAACAGTCGCGCCAAAAGAAATGATTGACGCGGAACAAAACAATAAGGAGGCTGAATAATAATGCGCACCAATAGTGTTCTCGGAATTTTATTTTCCAACGTTCATGACGAAAAGCTCCCTGAGCTGACCCAAAACCGTACCATGGCCTCCGTTCCTTTTGGCGGCAGATACCGTTTGATCGACTTCCCCCTTTCCAACATGGTGAACTCCGGCATCTATAATGTGGGCGTTATCACAAAGAGCAACTTCCAGTCCCTGATGGATCACCTTGGCTCCGGCAAATCCTGGGATCTCTCCAGAAGGCGCGAGGGCCTGCATCTGCTGCCGCCGTTCAACGCAGGCGACGCCGCTTATAACAACCGCGTGGACGCCCTGGCCTCCATCCGCAGCTTTATCCGTGACTCCAATGAGAAATATATCCTGTTGAGTGACTGCGACATCGTCTGCAATATCGACTATAAAAAGATTCTGGACGCGCATGTAAAAAACAAAGCGGACATCACAGCCATCTACTCCTATGGCTGCGTTCCAAAGAACATGAACGAGCCAACCATTTACAGCCTGGAGTCCGACGGCCAGGTGCGCGACCTGCTCATCAATCCAAAAATTGAAGGCCCTGTCAACTACGGCCTGAATATGTACCTGTTTAACCGCGATATTCTTCTCAAGATCATTGACGACTGCGCAAGCCGCAACCTGAGCAACTTCAAGCGGGATGTGATCCAGCGGAACATGTTTAATTACCGCTTCTTCGCGTATCAGTTCGACGGTTATTCCAAGGTGATCGGCTCCATCCAGGATTACTATGAGGCCAACATGGAGCTGATGCAGGCTGACGTGCGCCAGCAGCTCTTTAATCCAAAGCGCCCCATCTACACCAAGGTGCGCGACGATATGCCGGCGCATTACGGTGTGAACTCCTGCCTGAACAACTCCATGGTTGCGGACGGCAGCGTGATTGAGGGCGAGGTGGACGACTGCGTCCTGTTCCGCGGCGTTCAGGTAGGCAAGGGCAGCAAGCTGGATCACTGCGTCATTATGCAGGATGTTGTGATCGGTGAAAACTGCAACCTGAGCCACGTTGTCATTGACAAGGACGTGACGATCACCGACGGCTCCAGCCTGAATGGCACCGATACCTATCCAGTATCCATCAGCAAGGGCAGCATTGTGTAACAGCACGGCCAGCCCGAACATTTCAGAAAGGTCAGGATATAGCTTATGAAAGTATTATTTTGCACCAGCGAGGCACTTCCATTTATCGCCACCGGCGGCCTGGCTGATGTTTCCGGCAGTTTGCCCTTGGCACTCCGCCAGCGTTTGATTGGCTGCCGCGTTGTGCTTCCCCTGTATGAGGACATTTCAGAGGAAATGCGGCAGGATATGAAATTCATCACCAGCTTCTCTGTGCCGGTCGCCTGGAGAAGACAATACTGCGGCATCTTTGAAGCACGGCGCAACGGCGTAATCTACTACTTCATCGACAACCAGTATTACTTTAAGCGCAACGGCCTGTACGGCCACTACGACGACGCGGAGCGGTTTGCATTCTTCTCACGGGCCATCCTGGAGATGCTGCCTCACATTGATTTCCAGCCGGATGTGATCCACTGCAACGACTGGCAGACCGCGCTGACGCCGATTTATCTCAATTTGTTCTATCGCCAGAACGAGTTCTATTCCAACATCAAGACCCTGTTCACCATCCACAATATTCAGTATCAGGGCAAATATGGCATGGAGCTGCTCAACGATGTGCTGGGCATTCCGGATTCCTGCACCTCCCTGCTGGAGTACGACAAGTGCGTAAACCTGCTCAAGGGCGCCATTGAGTGCGCCGACTGGGTCTCTACGGTCAGCCCGACCTATGCCCAGGAAATCCTGACGCCCTGGTTCTCCCATGGCCTGCACAACATCCTGCAGGAGCGCTCCTGGAAGCTCTCCGGTATCCTCAACGGCATTGACAACAAGAGCTATGACCCGGAGACCGACCCGAACATTTATGAGCACTACTCCTCAGACGACCTGAGCGGCAAGGCGGTCAACAAGCAAAAGCTGCAGGAGCGCCTTGGCCTGGCCCAGGAACCAAACGTGCCGATGATCGGCATGGTGACCAGAATGGTTTCTCACAAAGGCCTTGACCTGGTAAAGGAAACGCTGGATAAGCTGATGTGGCAAAGCAACGCCCAGTTTGTCATCCTCGGCTCCGGCGATTGGGAGTATGAGTGCTTCTTCCGTGAAATGCAGGAGAAATACCCTGGCCGGCTGTGCGCCTGCTTCGGCTTTGTGCCGGAACTGTCCAGAAAGATCTACGCCGGCGCAGACCTGTTCCTGATGCCGTCCAAGAGCGAGCCATGCGGTCTTTCTCAGATGATGGCGCTGCGCTACGGCACCATCCCGATCGTACGGGAAACCGGCGGCCTGAAGGATTCCATTCAGGACAGCGGCGACGGCATGGGCAACGGCTTCACCTTCAAGTCCTACAACAGCGGCGATATGCTGTATGCGATCACCCGCGCGCTGGAGGGTTACGCTCAGCCGGAGGGCTGGGAGATCCTGGTGAAGCGCGCCATGAACTGCGACAACAGCTGGGGACGTTCCGCCAAGGAATACATCCGCCTGTATAAGCAGATTTGCGCGCAGCAATAACCGAACCCGACCTGGCGGTCCCATTCTTTTCTTCAAAAAAACAGAGCGGCTGGTTTTACAACCGGCTGCTCATTTCTTTTTGAGCGGCAGGCCGGCACACCGCAGCCGGCACGCCTTGCCTGCAAAGGGCGGCCATCATTTGTGCCAAATCTTTCCTGTTTTCCGCTGAAAAAATCGGTGATCTGTCCGATTGACAATCTATATATCCGACCTGTAACAAATTTGTAACACAAGATATTGTGTTTGGGCTTGATTTTTTCCAATTATGCCCCTATAATAGATATTGTAGCAAAAATCTTCGAGCACTGATCCACAAGGGGGTTCTCAATATGAAAATCATAAAGCGTGACGGACGTGTCATAGATTATGATCGGCAAAAAATTGTAATCGCCATCCAAAAGGCGAATCAAGAGGTGGAGGAGAACGAGCGGGCAACTGACGGCGAAATTGAAGCGATCCTCCATTATATTGAAAGCAAAGGCAAAAAGCGGATGCTGGTGGAAGACATTCAGGACATCATCGAGCAGAAGCTGATGGAATTTGACCACTATATTCTGGCCAAAACCTACATCATCTACCGCTATACCCGCGCGCTGGTCCGCAAGGCCAACACCACGGACGAATCTATCCTGAGCCTGATCCAAAACTCCAATAAGGATGTAATGGAAGAAAACTCAAACAAAAACGCCACCGCGGCGGCCACCCAGCGCGACCTGATCGCCGGCGAAGTCTCCAAGGACCTGACCCGGCGCATCCTGCTGCCGGAGAAGATCTCCAAGGCCCATGACGAG
>CAZFHQ010000088.1:0-5733 GCA_964519325.1 uncultured Clostridium sp. | reverse complement strand
GTTCCTGCACTCAGCAGTGTCCCTGATATTCCTCAATACCTACCATCATAATATGTTCCCATTATGCAATAGTTTTTTTGTTTTGTCAACTGTATTTCCCGCAGCGCAGCGAAATGTGAGAACACTGCCGCAGCCTGCGGGTAGCGCGGGCTTCAGCGGATCCCCGGCTTCTGTTTCCCGCTAAAAGAACAGGGTGATGACGACCGTAACGATTCCCGCAACACCGATCGCCACACCGCTCATGGCGCCCTGCAGCTCTCCCAGCTCCACCGCGCGGGAGGTTCCCGCGGCGTGGCTGCAAGTACCGATCGCCACACCCGCCGCCACCGGATTTTTCACCCGGAACAGCCTGACCATCAGCGGGGCGAAGGCCGCGCCGAAAATTCCGGTGATCATCACGGCGATCACGGTCAGCGCGGGGATCCCGCCCAGGCTGCCGCTGATGTCGATGGCGATGGCAGTCGTCACGGACTTTGGCAGCAGCGAGGCAGTAAGCTGGTCATTCAGCCCAAACAGCTTACACAGGCCCAGCACACTGAATACAGAGGTCAGCGAACCGGCGGCGCAGCCGGCTATGACCGGGATAAAGTATTTCTTCAGAATCTGGATCTGGTTATAAATCGAATACGCCAGCACCGTTGTGGCAGGCGCCAAAAACATGGTGATGATGTCGCCGCCCACACGGTAGCTCTCTGTGGGGATCCGGAAGATCACCAGCACGGCGATCACCAGCACCGTGCCGATCAGCAGCGGATTACAGATTGGCAGCCGCCACTTCCGGTGGAGCAGCACACCGGCCTGAAAGGCCGCCACGCTCAGCGCAATGCCGAACATCCCGTTGGCGAGCACTTCGCCGATTGCCTCAATCATTGGCGGCGCCCCTTCCCCGCAGCTTATCCTGCAATTTGATCACGCCCGTCACCGTCATGGCCGTTACCAAAAAGGTGCTCAGCGTCGTAACGATGCAGATCAGGCCAAACACCAGCACATGGCCTTGCAGCGCGGCGTATTCCTCCAAAATCTGTACGCCTGCCGGCACAAAAAAGAACGCCATGTTTTTTTGCAAAAACTCCGCCGTTTCCCGGATATGCCGCGGCTTGACGAGCCGCAGCAGCAGCAACAGCAGCAGGATGACCATGCTGATCACGCTGCCCGGTACCGCAATGGGCAGCAATTCCGCGATCAACTGCCCAACAAGACAGATGCTGAACAAGAGCGTTAACTGCAACAAAATCTTCATTGTTTGTCCTCCTTCTCCGCAATCCATTCTTCTATCCATTTAAATCTACTACCGGCATCGGGATTTGTCAAATCTTATTTCTGCCGCCTCTTGCCAAAGCACCGTTTTCTCCCCATCAGACAAGAGCCGCATAGCCGCGAAAGCCATGCCCCGCGACGGTCTGCTGTGCCGGGCAAACGGGTACGCGCACTTGCGGACAACGCGCAAAAAAAGCCATTCAGATTCTTGACCATTTTTCAGTTTGTGATATGATAGAGAAGAAAGGGCGCCGCCACGGCGTTTCCGGCGCGGAACTCCATCTCCGGCGGAATGCCGGCATAGTCCGCGCCAAACCTCAGCCATCCCCTGAAGCGCCAGCGCCCGATTACAGCAAACGGCAGCGGGCAGCCAGCCAAGCCGGCTGTCCAGCCAAATTGATACCATGGAGGTACCGCCATGCATGGAGAAGAACGCCGCAACCTTTTACTGCGCCTGATTCAGGCCGCGCCGGAGCCGCTCTCCGGCACAGCGCTGGCCAAAAAACTTGGCGTCAGCCGGCAGGTCGTGGTGCAGGATATTGCCCTGCTCCGCGCCCAGGGGCATACCCTGCTCTCGACGAACCGAGGCTACCTGGCGCAGGCCCCTTCTGTGTGCAGGCGGTTGTTCCAGGTCTGTCACACAGACGCGCAGATGGAGGACGAGCTTAACGCGATCGTCGACCTGGGCGCTGTGGTGGAGGACGTGGCTGTAAACCACAAAATTTACGGCCAGCTCCACGCCAGCCTGAACATCGCGTCCCGCAGGGATGTCTCCCTGTTCCTGCAGGGGATCCAGGGCGGTCAATCCGCGCCGCTGAAAAACATTACCAGCGGTTACCACTGCCACACGGTTTCCGCCCGCTCTGAGGAAATTCTGGATCTGGTGGAGGACGCCCTGCGAGCGCGCGGCTACCTGCGGTAAGCAACCGGCGCGCCGCTCCCCGAACAACCGCCAGACGGCGGTTTTTTTGCGCCGTTTTTTCTGCAAACAAAAAAGCACGGCCGTCTGCTGCCGTGTCTTTCTCTTGTGACTGTTCCCGTTCAAAGCCTGCTGCCCCGCAAAGGCGCTCCCTACAGGAATTGCCGGAACGCGGTGGGCAGCGGGATATTGGCCTCCAGCTCCTCCGGCGTGACCCAGGTGAACCTTGGCGTCATCTCGCCGCATTGCATCTCATAGCAAACCATATCCCACTCGATGTGGGTAAAAATATGCTTTCGCTCGACGCGCCGCTCCAGCGAAAATTCCGGAACGCCGAGCCGCGCCAGCACCGCCGCGATCTCCCCGTCGCCGTACCGGCCGGATACATTGGGCAGCTGCCACAGGCCGCGCAGCACCCCCGCCTCTTTGCGCCGCTCTACCGCGATTCGTCCGCGGCAGCGCAGCAGGAACACCGTTTTCTGTTCCAGGCGGCGGGCTGCTTTTTTCTTTTTGACCGGCAGGCTCTGCTGCGTGCCGCCGCGCCGCGCCCCGCACAGCTGCGCAAGGGGACAGTCCCCGCAGCGAGGCTGCCCGTTTGGCAGGCAAACTGTGGCGCCAAGCTCCATCAGGCTCTGGGTAAAGTCGCCGCAAGCCCCTTCAGGGTATACCTGCGCCAGGGACGATGCGACCTGTTTTTTCAGCGGCGGCGAATCAATCGGTACGAACGATTCGGTCAGCCGGCTGATCACCCGCAGCACATTGCCGTCAACTGCCGGCGTCGGCTGCTCAAAGCAGATGGAGGCGACCGCGCCTGCGGTATAGTCCCCAATGCCCGGCAGCGCGCGGATCGCCGCGTAGTCCGTCGGGAATTGCCCGCCATGCTGCGACTGGATCAAGGCTGCCGCCCTTTGCAGGTTGCGGGCCCGGTTATAATACCCCAGGCCCTCCCACAGCTTGAGCAGGGCCGCTTCTTCACAGGCGGCCAGGCTCGCGATGGTAGGCAGCGCCCGCAAAAAGCGGGTATAATAGCCCTTGACCGCCTCTGCCCGCGTTTGCTGCAGCATGATCTCCGACAGCCACACATGGTACGGCTCCTTATCCTGCCGCCAAGGCAGCGCCCTGGCGTTTTGGCGGTACCACGGAACGAGCCGCAAAGGCAGCTGCTGATAAAGCGCCGCGCATTCCTGTTCCGGCGAAACGGCCATGTGCTGTCCCGCTGTGTAAGATGCGGTTTCCATCCTGCTCCCTCCCTTCTTCCTCAGTGTACCATAAATTCTGGAAAAAGGTAAGAGCACGGCCAAACGTCATGCGATGCCGCTCTCCCGGACCTGGTGTTTCGGGGCTATACCCCAGGCTGCCGCAAGGCACATCCTTTGCCTTGTTGCAATGACGGCCGCCGCGTTATAAGAACCGCCTGAGATCGAGCGCCAGTTGGCCTTCCAGGTTGATCAGCCGTTTGGTAATGTCCTTTGCCTTCTCATCGGCCGCGGCATATTGGTTCAGGTATTTGTTCAGCGATTTGACGCCCATATTGCAGCCGTCTGTCATCAGATCCGCGATCGTTTGATCCGTTTCGTTCAGCTGCAGTTTCATTGCGGTTTTGATTTTTGCCATCTGTTCTGCCATAAAGTTTGGGTCTTTGCCCTCGTCTTCATATTGTCCCAGCAGCTGCTGAAGCTCCTTGTCAAGCGCGTCGTGTTCATCCTTGCACGCATGGAGCAGCTGCTGCAAATCGTGGCTTTGCACACGGTCCAAAACGTCGTTGATCGACTGGACGCCCATTTTGATGCCCGCATCACATTCCCGCAAAAGTTTTATGGTATCTGGTTCTATCATAATACATCCTCCTTTTTTGGTAGCATACGCAATTTCTCCTCCTGCATACATGCTTTGCGCAAAAAAGGAACATCAGCTGTGAAGACAGGAACAGGGCCAGGCCTGGCTGCCAAACCTGAAAAAAGAGCACCAGTCTCCTGATGCTCCAATGGTTTCTGCTGGAATTATTCCACAGCCAGCGCCGCGCCGCCTGTCTGGATGATGCCGAAGTAGCTCTTGCCGGTGTTCACCGAAATGGTTTTGCCGTCGGTGTCAGTGATGGTGATGGGGTCGCTCGCGGCAGGCTTGGACCACAAGATTTTCTGGTAGGCCCCGCCGGAGATATAATAGCCGGTGCCGCCGGTCCAGTCAATGTTCATGCGGCCATGGCTGTCCCGCACAGACATGGTCGTCTCCAGGACAAACACGTTGGTGTAGCTCAGCTGCTTACCGGTGGCTTGGTCCATGTGGGGGCTGCCGTTGTGCTGCTTGAGATAAACCTTTGCCTGGGCGTCATAGGTGAAGGTGCTGTAGTATGGCTCCGCCGCGGTGGGGGAAAACTGGAAATCCACGCTCGCGCAGGGATTGGCGCCGCCGTCCGGCTGGATCACCACTCCCTCCTCATTGAACTGGAAGATCGGCTTGTCCTTCCCGTCCTTCAGGTCGGTGCGCATATTGGCTTCCTCCATAGCCTGGGGTACGTTCGCGCCTTTTAGCTTCATGGTGTGCTCCAGGGCGTAAGTTTGCAGCCGCTCCTGATCCCGCTCAAAGAGGAGGCTGTTGCCGTCGTTACCGTCGAACCGGTCGATGTTCAGCTCCTGCAAAGTTTCGTAGGCGATGGTCTGATCGTAGCCGCAGTGGATATACACAGCGTCCATGCCATCGGCCAGGATGGGATAATAGTAACGGCAGCTCCGCACGGAGCAGACGTCAGGGATCCTGGTGTAGTCGCCGTAGACAGCCATCATCCGCGTGATGCCGCCCTCAACCAGTGTCTCGAACATCAGGTCGGCGTCGCTGATACCGTATTGGGGCAGGGACGCGGTAATATTGTTGATCATTACAGCCACCGGGCGCTTGCCCACCGCTTCCGCCGAGAGGTCGTTGACGCCGGTCAAAATATTCACGTTGTTCCGCTCCACCGGTTGGGAGGCCACGGACTCCACCGTTGAGGAAACAGGCTCCTGCTGCTGCGCGCCGCAGGCTGTCAGGGTCAAGGCACAGGCCAGCAGCGCCGCAGCAAACATTGCTTTTTTCATAACGTATCGTCTCCTTTTCCTGGGCTTTCTTTGAGTATAATACGGATCCGATACAAGTGCAATAAAAAATCCTGTTCCAATTCTGAGATACTTTTTGTTATCATTTGTCATTTTTCTCGGTGTTTATGAACAGTCTGCCGTTAGGTTGCGGCACTTTTCTTTGCGTGTTTCAGCCTGGAGTTACCGCGCAGGGTATCTTGCGTCTATGATTGCAGTGGATCCTCCAGACGGGACATAGCCTCCCGCCCGCCAAGACCCCGCCATGCAGCCGGTAACGCCGCCGAAAGGCAGCGCGCGGCCAGCCAGCCGCTCCATGGCGAAAAAAAACGCCATGCAGCAGGTAACGCCGCCAAAAGGCAGCGCGCGGCCAGCCAGCCGCTCCATGGCGCAAGCAAAAAACAAAAGCCCCGCCGGGAGACGGCGGGGCTTTTTGTCTGGTGGGGGAGGATGGATTCGCGAGCCGCGCACTAAAAACAGTCCACT
>CAZFHQ010000087.1:0-5750 GCA_964519325.1 uncultured Clostridium sp. | reverse complement strand
GCCTGCTCCGCGGTGGCCGCCATGTCGTTCGCGGCTGTCGCCGCAGACGAGGCGTTTTCTGCAGCTGTCCCGCAGGCCGCCAGCAAAGCGGAGGTTTCCTCCTCCTGTGCGGACAGGGCAGCCAATGCTGTCTCCGCCTGCTCGGCTGCCTGCTGTGCCGCCTGCACCGTGCCGGACGCTGAGGCCAGCGCGTTGGTCAGCGCGTTGTATTCATAGGTGCTTTCCACCGCGTCGTTGTCCAGCGTTGCGCGGGCCACCTGAATGACAAACTGGGCAGACGACAGCAGCGAGGCGCCCTCGTACACGGCAAGATCGGCCCGTACCAGGCCCGGCACTGCCAGAAGCTGCTCAGTCAGCTCCACGGTGATGACGCCGCCGGACACCGCGCAGTCATTGAGTACGCAGGCGCCGTCCGGCTTCACCGCGCGCAGCCGCACCGTGGCTCCCGCTGGAACCTGCAGCGGCGCGCCGTCCGCCGTCAGGCGGACTTCAAGGCAGCGGCTTTCCGTATCCAGCTGCTTGGCAAACACCTTTTTGACCGGCCCGCCGCCGGATACTTCTAAGTTGATCTTTCTTTTATAGTTCATCCGCTCTCCTTTCCGGGTACTATTATAATTCACCTATCCCGCAAAAGGAGTCTGAAGTTTCCTGAAATTGGGAAAGTGGAGGGGCTTTTTTTGAGGAGAATCCGTTTTTGGAAGGTCGGCGCAAAAATAGCCGCTTCTGGGGAAAATTGACATTGACAGAACTGTGGATTTATCTTAAAATAAGGATGGTGATCACACACCTGATCCCAGTCCGGGCCATTTCGTCCGGGCTTTCTTTTTGTCTGGGGCGCGTGCTGCCGCGGCCTCTTGGCTTTCGCGGGAAAATATGGTATGATAAGGGAAATCGCCGTGCCGCGGGACACCTTGCGCGGCCGCGCGCAATCACGTTTACCGGTAAGGGAGAGAAGCACATGGATTATACATTTGGCTGGAGAAATTACCGTCTGACGGACACCTGCTGCGGCAGCGAGACTGACGAGACGCTGTGGTATGACCTGAACGGCCGATTCAACGTCTGCTCCATGGAGGTAATAGAGACAGTGAAAGAATTTGAGCGGGTCAAACGGAGGTCCATTTTCCGCAAAACGACCAGAACAGACGCGATCGTGCGCTACTATTTAAAGGTGGGCTACTTATCCGACGACGGCTCCGGCAAAGTGCGGCACCAGCTGGTCGAGATCCGTCCGGAGGAAGCGGAGGACGCCCGCCAGGCCTGCGCGGCGGTGCGGCAAAAAATCGCGCAAAAACACGCCCCTGCCCTTCATGCCGGCGAACAGGCAGACTGACGCGCCGGCCTGTTTGCCGCATGCTTCCGCGCCAGGCTGCAACAGGCAGGCCGCAGCAAAAAACCCGCCGGGCGCCGGGCCGGGCGGGTCGCCATTGCAATGGATTTGCCGTCGTTTGGATGTTCCGTCTTTTTGTGCTTTTCCAGGCAGCCTGAAGCCGGCAGCAAGCATCTCATGAAAAACGTCCAGCGTCTGGTCACATTGACCGCGGGGTGGGGCTGCCCGCTCCGCCGCTGGCGATGATGTTCCATCTCATGCGCGATGCGGATCTCTGCGCTCGTCGGTCAGTCCGCAATGGTGTAGCAAAAGTTCTCCATCACCAGCCTGGTGCCGTCGGTGATCTCCTCCGGCAGCAAAGCGCGGGCCATCCGCACCGTGTCCGCGGCTGGAAGATCGGTGCGCTGCAGGATCGCGTAATCGCCGTCCATCTCCACCACCACATAGGGAATCGGTTCCATTTTTTGCGCCTCCATTCTTTCCGTTTGCTCCGATTATACACCCACCGGCCCGGAATTGCAATCCTCTGGCGCATTGACGGCCACGCTGGAACGTGTTACAATACAATCACGTTACAAGACGGGAGTGTTATCATGCAGTACGGATATATTCGCACCGGCGCGGGCGGCGCCCAGTCCTATCAGGAGCTTGTGGCGGAGCTGGAGCCTTTCGCCCTCGCCAAAATTTATTCAGACCAGGGCAGCGGCGGCACAGAGCTGCCGCCGCAGTTGGCGGCCCTGCTGGAAGCCCTGCAGCCGCGGGATGAGATCGTCACCCACGCCTGCACCAGCCTGAGCACCGATGAAGCGGCCCTGCAAAAAATCATAGCCAAAATCCGGAACAAAAAAGCCTCTGTGCGGTTTCTGGACCTGCACAGCCACGGGATGGAAAACCCGACGCTGCGGGCGCTCAAAGCGAAGCAGACCCAGCGGTGGTATTAAGCCTGCCGGTTCCGGTACAAAAAAAGCGCTCTTTCACGAGCGCTCTTTTTTTCGCCAACAACTCCGCCCAGGGCGAAGCCGCGGTCACTTTTTAATGTTTTTATACTTCTTCAGGCCGTTGCGGGTATACCAATAGAGATTGGCCGCCGTCTGGAGCGGGTTCAAGCCGGCGGAACGGTAGGTCTTATAGTTCATGTGGAAGGATCTCAGCTTGTTGCCGGATCTGGAACTGCGGGAGATCCGGTAAATGAGCAGCGGCTCGTTCAGCCCATAGGCTGCCGGCACCTCCTCCAGGATCCGCAGCCAGGCGTCAAAGTCCTCGTGGATTTTGCCGGGCTTCATCGGATAGCGGGCCATCAGCTCCCGCCGGATCATCACGGAAGAACAGGAGATCACGTTCTGCCGCAGCAGCTGCTCCCGCGTCACAGTCTCCGGCACCTCCAGCATCCCGCTGTAGGTTGCCCCGCTCTCATCCACAAAGGAGGATCCGGTAAAGCAAAAATCAGCCTGCTTTTCCGTTAAAAAAGCGGCCTGCTTTTCCAGCTTATCGGCGGTCCACTGGTCGTCGCTGTCCAAAAAAGCGATCCATTCCCCGCGGGCCAGGGCCACGCCCCGGTTGCGCACAGCGGCCACGCCCTGATTTTTTTCGCCGGTGTAAAGGCGCACCCGGCTGTCACGCCGGCAAAAGGAATCCACCACCGCAGCCGTCCCGTCGGAAGAACCGTCGTCCAGCACAAGGATCTCCAGCGGCGGCAGCGTCTGCGCCAACGCGGAGGCAAGCGCTTCCCCTATATGGCGCTCGCAATTATAGGCCGGCATCACAACGCTGATCGCGCCTGGTATCCGCTCCATTTTGCTCCTCCCTTCTGATGAAAAAATCCACCGTTTGCCAACGATGGATCGTACAGGCCCGGTTCACCGGATCACATTTTTTTCATTTTGCCCTTCATGGACGCCCTCTCGCTTGATGACTTTGATCACCGTGCGCCAGAGGATCATCAGGTCAAACCCAACGCTGGCGCGGCGGGCGTATTCCCTGTCCCGCATCACCTTGCCGGCAATGGAGATCTCATCCCGGCCATTCACCTGCGCCCAACCGGTCAGGCCCGGCGTCAGCTCAAAAATACCAAACCGTTCCCGCTGCTGGATCAGCTCCACCTCTTTGGGTGTGCAGGGGCGCGGCCCTACAAACGTCATTTCGCCCTTGAGGATGTTGAAAAGCTGGGGCAGCTCGTCCAGGCTGCTTTTGCGCAGCCACCGCCCCACCTTGGTGATGAACGCCTCCGGATTGGTGAACATATAGGGCGGGCAATCCTTTGGCGCGTCGGTGATCATGGTTCTGAATTTATAACAATAAAACGGCGCCTGGTTTTTGCCGATCCGTTTTTGCTTGAAAAAAACCGGCCCCTTTGAGTCCAGCTTGATCACAATGGCGATGACCAGCATTGGCAGAAACAAAACGAGGATCGCCAACAATGCGAACACAATGTCCGCCGCCCGCTTGACAAACCGGTAACAACCGCTGCGGGGCGGCACCTTGCCGTTGCCGGCGGTTACGCGCTGTTCGCCGCCGCCGCCGGACGGCGTGCAGCCGGAAGCCAAAAAAGCCCGCCCCTCTATCGGCCGATCTATGCTTGCTGCAAGCGCCGGCAAGCCGGCCCCCGCATTGGCACAAGATGGATTGATCATATCGTAATCATGCTCCTATAAGCCGTTCCCGCTGGCAAGCGGGACGCGGCAAAGAGTTTGGAGAAAATTCCTGTTTTCGCCACGACAGCTCCGCTTTCACGCAAAACTGCGGTTTCCTGATAAAAGTCACACTTTCATTATATTACAGTTTTCTTGTAAAATTGTCAATCTTTTTTTATCCCGTTCACAGCTTCTTCATAGACAGATAGCCGCTGATTACCGCTATGCCGCGCAGCCGCCGCGAACGCGGATCGTCCGACGGGGTTCCCGCTTTTTTGACAGCGGCGCTGTGATACAATCAGGCAGTGACCAATGAATTTGAGAGTAAATTTGTAAACTTTACGAAATTTTCATGCTTTCCAGGCAAAAGTGTGCTATAGTAAAAAAAGCTTATGATTTACCAAAATTTGGGAATCCGGGCGGAGGTTTTGTTTCCGCGATTCCCGCCGGAAGCATCGGAGCCTGAGACTATGATCGAGCTGCTGAAAAAACAGAAAGAAGCGATCCTCTATTTGGTGTTTGGCGGACTGACCACCCTGGTAAACATCGCCGCTTATTTTGTCTGCGACGAATGGGCGCGCCTGGGTACCGTGCCAAGCACGATCATCGCCTGGTTGTTATCGGTGGCGTTCGCTTTTGTCACCAACAAAATCTTTGTGTTTGAGAGCAAAGGCGCCGCGCCCAAAGCCCTGTTGTGGGAAACAGCCAGCTTTTTCGGCTGCCGGTTATTCTCCGGCGTGCTGGACCTGTTCCTCATGTGGCTCACGGTGGACGTCTTCCTTTGGAACAATCTCCTCATGAAAATTGTTTCCAATCTGATCGTAATCATTCTCAATTACGTTTTCAGCAAATTTTTCATTTTCCGCAAAAACAGCGGCGGTAACAGACACGGCGGGGGAGTAGATAAATGATGGAAAAACTGGCAATTATTGTGCCGTGCTACAATGAAGAAGCGGTGTTCCCTGAAACAGCGAAACGGCTGACCCAGGTGCTCAAGGATCTGATCCGCAAGGGGAAGATCGCGCAGGACAGCTTTGTGCTGTTTGTCAATGACGGCAGCAAGGACAGCACCTGGGCGCTGATCGAAGCGGAATACCGCAGCAACCCCTTTGTCTGCGGGATCAAGCTGGCGGGCAACGTCGGCCACCAAAACGCGCTGTTTGCCGGCTTGATGGCCGCCAAAGAATGGGCCGATCTCACCGTTTCCATCGACGCCGACCTCCAGGACGACGTGACCGTGATTGAAGAAATGGTGGACCAGTATCATCAGGGCTTTGACATCGTTTACGGCGTGCGCAGCGAACGGACGACGGACACAGCCTTTAAACGGCACACCGCCCAGCTTTTTTACAAGCTGATGCACGCCCTGGGCGCCAAATCTGTCTATAACCACGCGGATTTCAGGCTGATGAGCCGGCGGGCGGTGGAAGGGCTGGCGGAGTTTAAAGAGCGCAACCTGTTTCTCCGCGGCCTGGTGCCAATGATCGGCTACAACTCCACCTGCGTCTATTATAAGCGCGGCGAACGGCTGGCCGGCGAATCCAAGTATCCGCTGAAAAAAATGCTGAGCTTTGCCTTTGACGGCATCACCTCCCTGAGCATCCGCCCCATCACCCTGATCTCCATTTTGGGGCTGCTCATCATCCTGTGCTCCATTGCCGCAGCGATCTACATCGTCGTTTCCCTCTGCCTGGGCGTGGCCGAGCCTGGCTGGTCGTCCATCATGCTCTCCATCTGGTTCCTTGGCGGCGTACAGCTGTTATCCGTTGGCCTGATCGGCCAATATGTGG
>CAZFHQ010000086.1:0-5768 GCA_964519325.1 uncultured Clostridium sp. | reverse complement strand
GGCCGCCGTGCTGGTGTGGATATCCTCATTGCGGAGGAACGACTCCGTCATGGCCTTGTCGCCGGCGACGTGGGCCAGCACCCGCAGCTCGATCTGGGAATAGTCGGCGTCCACCAGCACCTTGCCCTCCTCGGCAATGAAAAATCGCCGCAGCTCCCGGCCCAGCTCGGTGCGCACCGGAATATTCTGCAAATTTGGTTCGGTGGAGCTGATCCGCCCCGTCCTGGTTTCCGCCTGGTTAAAGCTGGAGTGGATCCGGCCATCGGCGGCGATCTCCTTTTGCAGGCCGTCGCAGTAGGTGGATTTCAGCTTGGCTAC
The DNA here is from genome assembly GCA_964519325.1 of uncultured Clostridium sp. GTDB lineage: Bacteria > Bacillota > Clostridia > Oscillospirales > Acutalibacteraceae > UMGS1071. The sequence continues at coordinate 5,450 of CAZFHQ010000086.1, read as the reverse complement.
CGTGCGGTACTGTAAAATATTTTCCACAATCGGATGGTCATACCGCAGCCCCTCCAGCACCTCCGCGCTGGTGGAGTAGCCGCTCTTTGTCTTTTTGCCATGGGGGAGCCGCAGCTCCTCAAAGAGCACCTGGCCAAGCTGTTTGGGCGAGTTGATATTGAACGCCCGCCCCGCCTGGGCATAGATCTCCTGCTGCAGCCGGTCTACCTCCCCCTGCAGCTGCCTGCCGTAGGCCGCGATGCCGTCGGCGTCCACCGCGAAGCCGATATTTTCCATGCGGGCCAGCACCGCCGCCAGGGGCAGCTCGATGCGCTGCAGCAGCTCGCCCTGGTTATTTTTGGCGATCTCCTGCTCCAGCGATTGGGCCAACGGGCGCAGGTCGGCCGCCGCTGCCAGCAGGGACGCCTTGTGCCGGTGTTCCTCCGGCAGCGCCGCGCTGTCGATGGAAACAGGGGCCACGCCATACAGCGCGCACAGCCGCTCCATGGAATAATCGCTGGCGGAGGGGTTCAGCAGATAGCCTGCCAGCATGGTGTCCATCCGGCAGATGCGGGGGACGATGCCCAGCTTGTCCAGCGCCTTGTAAACCGGCTTGGTATCGTGGGTGCTGGCCTGCACCGCCCCGTCGGTGAACAGCGCCGTGAGGAAGGCTTCGTCCGGCCGCGCCGCAGCCGTCCGTCCCTCCATGGCGAACGCCATCGTGTCAATGCTGCCGTCCGGCTGGTAATCGCACACAAAATAAACGGTTCCCGCCGCCCGCAATTCCGCGAGCAATGTTGGCAAATCGCCGCGCCACTCGATGGCACTCTCTGTGAAACGCCCCGTTTCCGCTTCCAGGGGAACCGCCTCGCCGGTCAGCCCCATTTTTTCCATCAGCTTGAACAGCTCCAGCTTTGTCATCAGCGCCGCGGCTTTCTGCCGGTCCACCGGCTGCAACCCATAATGGGTCAGCTCCAGGTCAATGGGCGCTTCGGTGCAGATCTTGCCCAGGTCATAGCTGAGAAAGGCGCTCTCCCTGCCCTCGGTCAGCTTTTTCCGCATGGCGGGCTTCAGCTCCAGCTCGTCCAGGTGGTCATAGAGATACTGGACCGAACCAAACTTCTGAATCAGCTCGCCGGCGCCCTTTTGCCCAATGCCCGCCACGCCGGGGATGTTGTCGGAGCTGTCGCCCATGAGCGCCTTGATGTCGATCAGCTGGGGCGGCGTCACGCCGTATTCCTCCTGGATCTTTGCCTCGTCGTAAAGGGTCACCTGGGGCTGCCCGAATTTTGTCGTCGCCAGGCGCACCGTCACACTGCCGCCCACCAGCTGCAGGCTGTCTCGGTCGCCGGTGGCAATGACGCAGCTGTTGCCGGTTTCGCGGCACCGCTCCGCCAGCGTACCCAGGATGTCGTCGGCCTCATAGCCCTCGCATTCCACCAGGCGGTAGCCCAGATCCGCCAGCAGTTCCTTGAGCAGCGGCATCTGGCGGGCCAGCTCCTCCGGCATCCCCTTGCGGGTGGCCTTGTATCCGGCGTAGGCCTTGTGGCGGAAGGTAGGCGCCCGCAGGTCAAAGGCGATGGCAACGCCGTCCGGCTGTTCTTCCTCCTCTATTTTATGGAGCATGGTCAAAAAGCCATAGATGCCGTTGGTGGGGATGCCGCTCTGGGTGGTGAGCAGCCGGATCCCGTAAAAGGCACGGTTCACAATGCTGTTGCCGTCTAACACGAGCAGTTTCATAGGGGTTCCTCCGATCCGCTGTCATTTGGCTCTATTCTACCACATTCCGCGGCAAAATAAAAGTGCGTCCCGCGGGACGCACCGGCTGATTCGTCTATTTGCCCAGCAGCTCCAGGACACGGGCCTTCGGCACCAGGCCGACGGACGCCTCCTTTACCTCGCCGTTCTGGAACACCACCAGGGTAGGCACGCTCATCACGCCGTATTCCAGCGCAAGCTCGTGGCACTCGTCGATGTCCAGCTTGCCGATGACCGCGTCGGTCTCTGCCGCCACCTCGTCGAGGACAGGCGCCAGCGCCTTGCACGGCCCGCACCAGGTTGCGGAAAAGTCGATGAGCACCGGCTCCTGGGAGTGGATCAGCTCCTCAAAATTTTCAGAGGTTACATGAATGACTGCCATAGGGATCCTTCCTTTCTTTCGCGCGGTTTGCCCGCGCGGGGTCTCTTTTTTTGCCCAACGGCTCCCGCAAGGGCCGGCGGGCAAAGCATCGTTTTTCAGTTTTTGCTCCGGCTAAGCGGCCAGCGCCGCCATCAGGGCGGAGGCAATGGCGCCGGCGGAGGTGCGGCCGTAGCCGCCCTGCTCCACAACGACCGCGAAGGCATAGGGCGTGGTCTGGTCTGCTGAAAAGCCAACGATCCAGCCTGTGGCCTCCTCGCCCTCTATCTCAGCGGTGCCGGTCTTGGCGCAGACCTGCATCCCCGGAAACATGGAGTCGCCGTAGCCGTTGACCACATTATTGCGCATCATGGTCTTCAGCGAATCAGCGACATCCGCCTCCAGCAGGGATGCGGTGGCTGTGCCGCCAAACAGGGAGGTGTCCGCCACGGTACGGGGCAATACGGCGGTCCCCTCGTTGGCAATGGCGCCCATGAGGATCATCATGTGTACCGGGTTGGCGGTGTCGGTATACTGGCCAATCCCTGACCAGGCCACCTCATCCTCCGTGGCAGAGCCGCTGACGGAATAATTGTCGGCGACGGTTTTGTTGTTATCCACGGTAAAGCTCCTGTTAAAGCCCATCTCCTTGGCTTCGGCTGACAGCTTGCCGCTGCCCAGCTCCACCGCCAGCTCGGCAAAGGCCACATTGCAGGAATTGGTCAGCGCCTCCTGCAGCGTTTGGGTGCCGTGGGCCGTGTGGTTATCGCAGGTGATCGTGTTGCCGTTGATCACCGTGCTGCCGGAGCAGGTAAAGGTGCGGCTCTCAATGTCCGAAATATTTTCCAGCGCGCAGGCCGTCGTCACCAGCTTGAAGATAGAACCCGGCGTAAAGGTGCCGGAAAGGGCCTTGTTGAGAAAAACGCCATCATAGTCCTCGTTGGTGGTCAGGTCGTCCGGCACGTCGGAGGGATCATAGGTGGGGGTGCTGACAAAGCACAGCACCTCGCCGGTCTTATAGTTGTAGAGGGCCACCGCCCCATTCTGGCCGCCCAGCTGCTCCAGCGCCAGCGCCGAGAGGCCGGCGTCCACCGTCATTTGCAGGTCGTCCCCGCCGCCGGTGGTCGCCAGAATGCCCAGAACCGGATTGAACCCGGTGAGGTCAGACAGATAAATGCTCTGGATGCCGGTGGAAATGTAGCCGTTGGTATCGCCCAGCACATGGAGCAGCGCCATGCGGGTGGTCAGGTCATCGTCATAAACACGCTGCCCGTCCACGCTCTCCGCGATCACCTCGCCGTTCCGGTCGGTGATGGTACCCGCGTTGGCCAGCTGGCTCTGCCCCTGCAAATGCTGGTTGGCGGGGCGCATGGCCCAGCTGCCGCCCTGAAGGAAATAGCACACCAGGAAAAAGACCAGCCCAACCACAAAGCCCGCGAGAATGACATACAGCACTAACGAACGGAGTCTTGCCGTATTCATGACGACATCCCTCCTTCCGGCCGTCTGGCACGGGCGGCCTTGCCCCGCTGCCCAGCGGCGGCCGGTTTCGCGTTCTGCCTGCTCCGGCTGCGCAGGTCGTCAGTCGAGTTGGAATAAATCTCCTCCGGCTGGAGCCGGCGGGGCTGCTTCCGCGCCGCGTAGGTGCGCTCGTCCGCCGCCTTGCAGAAGGCCAGCAGCCCCCAGGTCGCGACCAGGCTGGAGCCGCCGGCGCTGATAAACGGGATGGTAACGCCGGTGAGGGGCAGGATATCCACCGTGCCAAACACATTGAGGCACGCCTGGAACAGGAGCAGGCCGGAGGCCGCGCAGCCGCAGATGGAATAAAACGTAGACCGGCTGCGGGTCACATCGGAGCGGGAAAGCAGGATCAGCGAGGCCAGCGCCAACAGGATGATCACGCCCATCAGCAAGCCCATCTCCTCACAGATCATGCCGAACACGCAGTCGCTGTCGCCCGCGAAAATATACTTCATATAGCCGTTGCCCAGCCCCAGCCCGAAGAATCCGCCGCTGGCGGCATACATCATGGCGTTGGTCTGCTGCCAGCCGGCAGCGTCGGCATATTCCCACACATGGCGCCATGCCGCGAACCGGTTGGCGACATAGGGCATAAACTGCAGGATCAGGAACACGCCGAAGGCGGCGGCGGCAATGATCAGGATAATGGTGCGGATATTGCCGGACCGCATAAAGGCAATGATCAGGAACGTGATGAAGAAAATGCAGGCCGTACCAAAGTCCCGCATGAGGAACAGCGCGCCCAGGCACAGCGCCGAGAAGATCAGGAAGCCGCCCAGGTTGCGGGTCGTCTGCAATTTGTTCAGGGTAGAAGCGCCGGTAAAAATAAAGGCGATCTTAATAAATTCGGAGGGCTGCACCGAGACTGGGCCAAGGATGATCCAGTTGCGGGCGCCGTAGGTATCTGTACCGAGGAGCAGGTTGACCACAAACAGCAGGACCGCCGCGATGGCAATGATGAGCCGCAGCTTCATCACCCGCTCCAGGTCGCCCATGAACCAGATCAGGAAACAGAAGAAGATCACCCCCAAAGCCAGGGAGATCAGCTGGGTATAGTTGGGCGTCAGCTCCTCGCCGGTGAGCAGCATGACGCTGACGCTGCTGAGCAGCAGCCCGATCGTCTCGATCTCAAAGCTGACCCGCCCCAGCGCCTTGCGGGAAAACAGATACAGCCCCCAGGAGACAACGACCAGCGTGCCAAAGGAGATCAGCGGCTCCAGGGCCAGCTTGCCGGTGCCAAGGCAGCACTGGAGCATCAGCAGGATCTGGATCACCGTGACGCCCCACAGCAGCCTGGCCGGACTGGGCGCTCGCTTCATCTTGCGGCGCTGCGCCCGCAGGGCGGCCTTTCGCTGGGAATCAGAGAACAGCTCGCCTGGCACCTCCACGTCGTTGACCCGCTTGATGGCCAGGTGGGCCGACCCCATGGAGATCACGTCGCCCGGCTGGAGCGCCGCCTCCTTGTCCACCTTTTTCCCGTTGACAAAGGTGCCGCCCTTGGAGTTGGTGTCGGCGATCACCCAGCCGCTTTCCCGCCGCATCAGCACGGCGTGGTCACGGCTGATGGTGTTGTCCGGCAGCGTGATGTCGCAGCTTTTGCTGCGGCCAATGGAGTTTTCCCAGTACAAAACGGGAATGGGTACATGGGAGGCCACGTCCTCCAGATAGACCACCGGCTCGTCTCGCCGCCGCCCGCGCCGGTGCGAGATAAAGCAGCCGGCCAACACGCCAATGCTGATGAAAGGAATGAAGATCCTGACAATGAAAAACGCCACGGAAAGGATCGCCTGTATGGTTTCATTGAAAACCACCAAATCCCCCCTCTCTCAAGTAT
>CAZFHQ010000085.1:456-5917 GCA_964519325.1 uncultured Clostridium sp. | reverse complement strand
GATCCTGACCTCGGTCACGCTGATGGTGGACAGCCCGACCTTGATTACCGGTATTTACGGCATGAACGTTTCCGGCCTGCCGCTGCCGTATTTCTGGTTTACCATGGTGCTTAGCGTGGTGATTCTGGCAGTTGTATTTGTGATATTGCACAAAAAAGATATGATTTAATGACAATAATTCTTTCTGGCATCCCCGCAGGCAGCGTTTTGCCCGCAGGGGTGCTTTTTTTTTGCTGTGGGGGAGCTGTTTTTCCGCTGGCCTTCTATTGAAAACCATGCTGGGATATGCTATAATTTTCTTGTTTGGATTTGAATATTGTTGAGAGCTTTTGTAGCGTCCAGGTGCCTGTCCCTCAAAAGGACGGGTGAAAAGGGAAGCCGGTTAAAATCCGGCGCGATGCCGTCACTGTGAACGGGAGCCTCGTTCCAGATCACTGGGAAACCGGGAAGAGGAGCGTGGCGTTGAACGAAGCCAGGAGACCTGCCTGGGCGTAGAATCTCAGATCTGCGGTCTACGGATCTATATTCTCACATGGCCGGCATTTCTTTGTCCCTTTTGGTCGGGATGCAGGGAATTTGTTCGCTTTTGTTGAGGGTGAGCGGTCGCAGGTGTGCGGCCGTTTTTTATTCAGATTCCCAAACGATCAAAGCCCGAACCAACAGAGAATGAAAGGATGAGCAACATGAAAATGAAAAAGGGATTTGCCTTGCTGCTGGCGGCAATGCTGGCGGCTGTGCCGCTGACCGCCTGCGGCACCACCGACGGGGAAACCGCCCTGTCCGCTTCTGCCGCAGAGGGCGACCAGGCTGCCGCCGATGAAGTAGCGGCGATGATCGACGCGATCTATGTGCAGGAGCGCACCGAGAACACCGACGAGCAATGCGCGGCTGCCAAAGCCGCCTGGGATGCCCTGACTGACACCCAGAAGGCGCTGGTAGAGGGGGAGAACGCCGATCCGGATTACTTTGGAAGGGATACCGGCGACGCTTCCCTGGACGATCCGCTGAACCAGGACGGGATCGGTGAGAATGAAATTCTGGTCGTCAGCTTTGGCACCTCCTTTAATGACAGCCGCGTGGAAGACATCAGCGGCGTTGAGAAGGCGATTCAAACGGCCTATCCGGACTGGTCGGTCCGCCGCGCCTTTACCTCCCAGATCATCATCAATCATGTCCAGGCCCGTGACGGCGAGAAGATTGACAACGTAACGCAGGCGCTGGAGCGCGCTGTGGCAAACGGCGTCAAGAACCTGGTTGTGCAGCCGACCCACCTGATGCACGGCGCGGAGTATGACGAGCTGATGGAGGCTGTAAACGAATACGCCGACAAATTTGAAACGGTATCCGTTGCCGAGCCGCTGCTGGGCGAGGTAGGCGCAGACGCCGCAGCCATCAACAGCGACAAGGCGACAGTAGCAAAAGCCGTTGTCGCCGCGGCGATAGCGGATTCCGATTTCGACAGCCTGGCCGCCGCCGCGGAGGATAAGACCGCTGTTGTGCTCATGGGCCATGGCACCTCGCACACCGCAAAGGTGTCTTACTCCCAGATGCAGGCGCAAATGAAAGAGCTTGGCTATGAAAACGTATTCATCGGCACCGTTGAGGGCGAGCCGGAAGAAACCGCCTGTGAGGAGATCATCAAGTCTGTCCAGGACGCCGGCTACACGAAGGTGATCCTGCGGCCTCTGATGGTGGTGGCGGGCGACCACGCCAACAACGATATGGCCGGCGACGAGGAGGATTCCTGGAAGACCATGTTCCAGGCTGCCGGCCTGGAGGTTGAAACGCAAATCGCCGGTCTGGGCAGGATCGCGGATGTGCAGGCGCTGTATACCGCCCATACCGGTGACGCCATCGGCGCGCTGGCAGACGCCGGCAAGACAGACAACACGTCCGCGCCCGCTACGGAGCTGGCGGACGGCACCTACACCGCAAAATTCGATACGGATAGCAGCATGTTCCATGTCAACGAGGCCAACGACGGCAAGGGAACGCTCACCGTGAAAGACGGCAAGATGACCCTCCACGTTGCTTTGGTTTCCAAAAGCATTGTGAACCTCTATGTGGGCAAGGCCGCCGACGCGGAAAACGACAGCGGCGCGTGGCTCCAGCCTACGGTGGACACCGTGACCTACAGCGACGGCACCACAGAGGAGGTCTACGGCTTTGATATCCCTGTTGCCGCGCTGGACAAGGATTTTGACCTGGCGATCATCGGCACCAAGGGCGTTTGGTATGACCATGTGGTTTCCGTTTCCGATCCGGAAGCCGCAGAATAAAAAACGAATGGACAGGGTGTGGTTCCGCCACATCCTGTTTTGGATAAGAGGGTTATTTATGAGAGTTCTGAAAGCAAGCGGCTGGCTGCTGCTGGCGATCTCGCTGACTGTGATGGTATGCTGCGGCTATGCCGCCGCCCAGGAGCAGCTGGCGGATGGCAGTTACACCGCAACAGTAACCATGGAGGGCGGCACCGGCAAGGCCAGCATCGAATCCCCTGCGACGATCACGGTGGAGGATGGGGTAATAACGGCGGCCATCACCTGGAGCAGCTCCCATTACGATTACATGATCGTGGACGGCGAAACCTACCTGCCGGTGAATACCGGCGGCAACTCCGCGTTCGAGATCCCGGTCAGCGCGCTGGAGACGCCCATAACGGTCATTGGGGATACCACCGCCATGAGCGTACCCCATGAGATCGAATACACCCTGACCTTTGCCCTGGTCGCGGAGCGGGACGCCGCCGGCTGGGTGATTCTCGGCGCGGCGGGCGCGTTCCTGGGGCTTGAGCTGCTGTTTTTGCTGGCGTACGGCGTGAAGAAAGGAGCGGCGCGATGAAGCGGATGAAGCGTCTGGCCGCGATGCTGCTGTGCGTGTGCCTGCTGCTGCCCCTGTGTGCCTGTGGCAGCGGGGCAAGCGCCGGCGACAGCTGGGAAATCAGCGCGGCGCTGACCTATGACCACAGCATGGAGCGGGCCTATGCCGAGGGCTTTTCGGTAGATTATTACCAGGACGGCTATGCCCTGCTGACCATCCAGCATGAGGAAACCCGCTTCCTGGTCGTCCCGGAGGGGCGGCAGGCGCCGGATGATCTGGCCGCAGACGTCGTGCCGCTGCAGCAGCCGCTGACGGACGGGTATCTGGCCGCCTCTGCTGTGATGGATATGTTCCTTTCCCTGGACGCGCTGGAAGCCCTCTCCTTTACATCCATCAAGGAGGAAGGCTGGTACCTGGAAGGCGCGCGGGAGGCCATGGCCCAGGGTACGCTGGTTTATGCGGGGAAATACTCCGCGCCGGACTATGAGCAGCTCCATGCAGCCAAGTGCAGCCTGGCCATTGAAAACACCATGATCTATCACACGCCGGAGGTCAAGGAGCAATTGGAGCGGCTTGGCATCCCGGTGCTGGTGGATCGTTCCAGCTATGAGCAGGACCCTCTGGGGCGAATGGAGTGGATCAAGGTGTATGGGCTGCTTACCGGCAAGGAGGCGGAAGCCCAGGCTGCCTTTGCTGCGCAGTCTGCCGCGCTCGACGCCGTCATAACGCCGGAGCAGACCGGAAAAACCGTGGCGTTTTTCTACATCACCTCTAACGGCGAGGCCAATGTCCGCCGTTCCACCGACTATATCCCCCGGATGATCGAGATGGCTGGCGGCGCCTACATCTTCACGGATCTGGGCGCGGAGGAGGACAACGCGTCCTCCACCGTGACCATGCAGATGGAGGAGTTTTACGCCGCGGCCAAGGACGCGGACTACTTGGTGTACAACAGTACCATCGACGGCGTGTTGCCTTCAGTCGAGGCGCTGGTCGCCAAGGAGCCGCTTCTTGCGAACTTTAAGGCGGTCCAGGCGGGGCAGGTTTTCTGCACGGCAGAAAATTTATACCAGTCCTCCATGGAGCTGGGTACGTTTATTTTGGATTTGAATAAGATGCTAACGGGAGATACCGCGGAGATGGTATTCCTGTATCAATTGGAGTAAGGAATGGAAAAACGACGCTATGTTGCCGCCTTTGGATTATTAGGCGTTCTGTTTTTGGCCTTTTTGGCCTTGAATATCTGCATTGGCAGTGTGACGATCCCGCTGGGCGACGTGCTGCGCGCTCTGTTTGGGCATGGCGCGGACGAAGCCTGGTCGGACATTGTGCTGGGCATCCGCCTGCCCCGCACCCTGGCGGCGGCGCTGCTGGGCGGGGCGCTGGCCCTTTCCGGCTATTTGCTCCAAACCTTTTTCCACAATCCCATTGCGGGGCCGTTTATCCTGGGCATTTCCTCCGGGGCCAAGCTGGTGGTGGCGCTGGTCATGGTGTTCGCCCTGGGCCAGGCAATGACCATCAGCTCCGGGCTGCTCATCGCCGGCGCTTTTGTGGGCGCCATGATCTCCATGGGGTTTGTCCTGCTGATGTCGCGACTGGTGGATCGGATGTCGATTTTGATCGTCTCCGGCGTGATGATCGGCTACATCTGCTCAGCGGTCACCGATTTTGTCGTCACCTTTGCCGATGACGCCAACATCGTCAACCTGCATAACTGGTCCAAGGGCAGCTTTTCCGGCATTGACTGGAACGACGTCACCGTGATGCTGGCCGTGATTGCCGCGGCGGTGTTCTGCGTGTTCCTGCTCTCCAAGCCGATCAGCGCTTATCAAATGGGGGAGCAGTACGCCCAAAGCGTGGGCCTGAATGTCAAGGTATTCCGGGCGCTGCTGGTGGTGCTGAGCAGCGTGCTCTCCGCCTGCGTTACCGCCTTTGCCGGGCCGATCTCCTTTGTGGGCATCGCGGTGCCGCACCTGATGAAGGTGCTGTTCCGCACCGCCAAGCCGATCGTGTTGATCCCGGCCAGTTTTTTAGGCGGCGCGTCCTTTTGCATGCTGTGCGACCTGCTGGCGCGGGTGCTGTTCGCGCCGACAGAACTGAGTATCAGCACGGTGACGGCGGTGTTTGGCGCGCCGGTGGTCATCGTGATTTTGATCCAGCGGAATTCCCGCCGCAGGAGGTGACCGCCATGGATGCGTTTTATTTTTCTACCAAGGGCCTTACGGTCGGGTACCGGGGCGTACCCCTGATCCGAGACATCTCGATCCGACTGAAAAAAGGGGAGATCCTCACCCTGATTGGCCCCAACGGCGTGGGCAAAACGACGATTTTAAAAAACCTGATCCGCCAAATGGAGCCGATCGGCGGCGCGGTCTACCTGAATGGGCAGGATGTGCGGGCGATCTCCAGAGGGGAGCTTTCCAAAAAGCTGTCGGTGGTGCTAACGGAGCGGGTGCGGCCGGAGCGCATGACCTGCGCCGATGTGGTGGCCACAGGCCGCTATCCTTACACCGGCAAATTCGGGGTGCTTTCTCAAGCGGACTGGAAGGTGGTGCGGGAGTGCATGGAGCTGGTGCGCGTTGCCGATTTGGAGCACCGTGACTTTTTGCAGACCAGCGACGGGCAGAAGCAGCGGGTCATG
>CAZFHQ010000085.1:0-446 GCA_964519325.1 uncultured Clostridium sp. | reverse complement strand
GCCAGGAGCCGGAGCTGATCGTGCTGGACGAGCCGACCTCGTTTTTGGACATCCGCTATAAGCTGGAATTTTTGTCCATCCTGCAAAAGCTCACCCGCACCAAAAAGCTCTCGGCAATCTTATCCCTCCATGAGATCGACCTGGCGAGCAAGATCTCGGATCAGGTCCTTTGCGTACACGGGGACCATGTGGAGCGGTACGGCCCTCCGGAGGAGGTCTTTTCTGGCGGCTACATTTCCACCCTGTATGAGATGACGGCCGGCAGCTATGACGAAGCGACCGGCAGCCTGGAGCTGGAGCCGGCGACCGGTCCGCCGGCGGTCTTTGTCCTGTGCGGCAATGGCAGCGGCAGCCCCTTGTTCCGGCGGCTCCAACGGGCTGGGGTTCCCTTTGCCGCCGGTGTGCTGTGGGAGAACGACCTGGATTATCCGGTGGCGCGGATGCTG
>CAZFHQ010000084.1:1456-6024 GCA_964519325.1 uncultured Clostridium sp. | reverse complement strand
ATTCCTTCCGCAGCTTTGCCGCTTCCATGAACAAGGACCGGTTCTGCTTGGCCTTCTCCTGCCCAACATATTCGTTTAGCGTGCGGGGGCGCAGGGGGTTTTCCACCTCGCTGTCCTCCGGCACATATTCCGGGGCTACCATCCGGTTTTCAAAATCGTAGTCATTTTCTTCGTAGTTCAAAACCGTTCTCCTTTGCTACACACACAGGTCACGCCGATCCCAGCCGCCCGCCTGCCCCGCCAACGCCAAGGGCGCGCGTTCGCCGCACATTACATCCGGCTGGCAATTTCCTTCAGGGAGAGGCGGATGATCTCCTCCACGGGCAGGCTGCTGTCAAACCTGGCAGCCACCGACGACGCCTCAGAGGGCGAATACCCCAGCACCGTCAGGGCGTTGACCGCCTCGGCAATGTTGGTGGAGGCGGACACGACGCCCGCCTGCCCCGGCGCAAACCCGCCGGAGGTCATGGCGATCTTTTTCACCTTGTCTGTCAGCTCCAGCACAATGCGCTGGGCCAGCTTTGGCCCCACGCCGGCGGCGCGGGTCAGGGATTTGCTGTCTCCGGTGGAAACCGCTAACGCCACCTGCTCCGGCGCGAACTCCGAGAGGATCGCCAGGCCAACCTTTGGCCCCACGCCGCTGATGGCGGTCAGCATCCTGAAGCAGTTCAGCTCCCCTCTGGTGGCAAAGCCGAACAGGTCCAGGGCGTCCTCCCGCACGTTCAGGTGGGTGTAAAGGGTCACCTCGCCGCCCAGCCGCGGCAGCGCCCGCAGTGTGTTCATCGTCGTCATGCATTGAAAGCCGACCCCGCCGCACTCCACCACGGCAACCCCCGGTTCTGTGTGGAGCAGCGTGCCACGCAAGCTGTAAAACATTATCCCAATCCCCTTTCTCGCAGCAGCCGCTGCCGCAGCGCGGAGCCGGCCGCCTGCCCGTGGCAGATCGCCAGGGCTAAAGCATCCGCCGTATCGTCCGGCTTCGGCGTCTCCCGCAGGCAAAGCAGCCGGCGGGTCATCTCCATCACCTGGGGCTTTTGCGCCTGGCCGTAGCCGGTCACCGCCGACTTCACCTGCAATGGCGTGTATTCAAAAATCTCCAGTCCGGCCCGCTGGCAGCAGAGCAGGATGACCCCTCTGGCCTCCGCTACCTGGATGGCCGTTTTCTGGTTGTTTTGAAAATATAACTTTTCGATAGATACCGCGTCGATCGAATGCTTTGCCAGCACGGAATCCAGCGCGTCGGCAATGATCTCCAGCCGACGGGAAAACCGCTGCCCCGCCTGGGTCACAATGGCGCCGTATTCCAGCGGCCTGTATTTTATGCCGTTTGTTTCCACCACGCCGTAGCCTACGATCGCGTAGCCGGGATCAATCCCCAAGATCACCATATCTGCACTGCTCCCCTGTTATCATGGTCATTCTTATTATTTTACCATAAAATCAGGCCAATGCCAACAAAAAGAATGGGCGCCCGCAGATTTTTCACAAAATCCGCCGCGCGGCGCATAGCAGGCCGCCTTGCGGGAAACACTACTGCCACAATCCCACACCGGAGGAAACGACCATGACAAAACGAAGAAAGATCCAACTCATCAGCGTAGCGGCGGCGGCCTTTGTAGCGCTTGGGGCCGTGGCGGTGGGCGGCCACATGATGTCCGCCCAATACCAGCGGACGCTGGAATACAGCTACCGGCGGGCCTTCAGCGAGCTGAGCTCCTATGTCTCCACCATGGAGAGCACCCTGGAAAAAGCCGGCTACGCCAACACTGCCACCCAGCAAAGCGCCATTGCCGCCAAGCTGATGCAGGAGGCCAGCGCCGCCAAGTCGTCCCTTGCCACCCTGCCGCTGCAGGCGGATACCATGGACACCGTGCAGAAATTCATCTCGCAGGTGGAGGATTTTTCCACCGCGCTGAATAAGCAGGTGGCCGCCGGCGCCGGCGTGACCGACGACGACCGGGACACCCTGGGGCAGCTTTACGATTACGCCGCGCTGCTCAAGGCCGACCTGCTCCAGCTGCAAGCCAAATTTGACGGCCAGAGCCTGCGGATCGGCGAGAGCGCCACGCTGATCGCCAACCTGACCCTGGACGGGGCCGTGCCGGCCTTTGGCGACGAGCTTGCCGCCTACGCCGAGGATTTTCAGGACTACCCTACCCTGATCTATGACGGCCCCTTCTCTGACCACATTGCCCAGATGCAGCCCAAGCTGATCGAGAACATGGAGGAGGTCACAGTGGCACAGGCCATCGAGGCTGCCGCTGCGTTCTTTGATCTGGAGAAAGGCGACGTCGCCCACACCTCCGACACCGGCGGGAACCTGCCCGCCATCAACCTGGAAAGCGGCTCCAAAACAATCAGCGTCACCAGGCAGGGCGGCAAGATCCTCAGCATGCTGGACACCCGCGCCGTGGAAAGCGCCGCGCTGACCTACGCGCAGGCCAGGGACAAGGCCGAGGAATTTTTGGCGCGCAACGGCTTTGGCGAGATGACGGAAAGCTATTATGTCATCAACGACAACATCTGCACCATCCAGTTCTTCGCCAGGCAGGACGGCGCGGTGCTTTACCCCGACCTGGTCAAGGTTTCCGTCGCGCTGGATAACGGGGACATCTGCGAATACAACGCCGCCGGCTACCTCATGAACCACACGGAGCGTTCGCTGCAAACGCCGGCATTCACGCTGGAGCAAGCCCGCGAAAACGTCAGTCCTGTGCTGACCATTGAGAAGGAAAACACGGCGGTCATTCCCACGGCGGGGCTGGACGAGGTGCTGTGCTACGAATTTCTGTGCAGCGCCGAAAACGGCGACGAGGTGCTGGTCTATCTCAACGCCGACACCGGCATGGAGGAACAGATCCTCATCCTGCTCCGCAGCGACAGCGGCGTGCTCACCATTTAGCGCTTCACACAAAACCCCCTCGTACCGCCAATGCACGAGGGGATTTTTTTATGGCTGCGACAGCGTTTTCTCCCGCCGCTTTTGCAGCCAGGGAACTGCATATTGGTGAAAGAGCAGGAGCGCGCCCGCCAGCGTCCACTCCGCCAAAACAAGCGTGCCATAGGGGATGGCGCTGCCACCGTTCTCCTGCGGGTTCAGCGCGGCCAGCGCCAGGGCAAAATCCCAGGCGCAGTGGAACACCATGGAAGCAAGCAGGTTCTGCCGGGTCCAGTGGAGCAGCACCTCATGCAAGTAGCTCTCTGCGATGCAGCCAAACAGGAAAAGCCCAAACTGGACCGGCAAGCCGCTGAACAGGAAAAAGTGGTAGTGCCACAGGCCCCACACCACGCCGGTCGCCAGGGGCGCATAAGGGCCGAACTGCTCCCGCAGCACAGGCTGCAAATAGCCCCGCCAGCCAAACTCCTCCGAGACAAGCGACCAGCCGGCCACCATGATCTGCGCCCAACTCAGCGAAGCCAGCGTAAAGCTGCCGCCTGCCTGGTAAACCGCCGCTGCCTTGCCCAATACCATGGGCGCCGCCACCAGGGGCAGCGGGGCCAGCAGCGCCAGATACCACCGGCTCCCCCTGATCGTGGCCCCAAAGGTGGTCGGGCTGCACCGCCACAGGAAAAATACCGCCCATGCCGCGATCGACGGCGACGCCGCCTCCAGCCCATACAACAGATACCAGCCTGCCCCGCCGGTGACGGCCAGGCGCAAAAACGCGCAGGGCAGCGGCAGCAGGAACGCGATGGCCAAAAATACCGCCATCCGCAGCCAGTTTTGTGATCCCTTCATCCTTCTCCCTCCTCTGCGGTATGGAGCGTCAGCCGATGGAAGGACGCTGACGCCGCCTTTGCCAGGTCATCCGGCGCCAGCTCGATCTGCACACCGATCCTGCCGCCGCTGACCGCGATCCGCGAAAATTGCCTTGCCGTTTCATCAATCACCGTTGGGAACTGTTTCTTCATGCCCACCGGGCTGCACCCGCCGCGCACATACCCTGTCACCCGGTTCAGGTCCTTCACATGGATCATCTCCACGGCTTTCTCCCCCACGGCAGCGGCGGCAGCCTTCAGGTCCAGCGCCGCCGCCACAGGGACAACAAACACATAATAGCCTTGGCTCTGCCCCTGGGTCACCAGCGTTTTGAACACCCGCGCCGCCTCCAGCCCCAGCTTTGCCGCCGCGCTGACGCCGTCGATTTGATCTCCGGCGTCGTAAGTGTGCATGGTGTAGGGGATTTTTTCTTTCTCCAAGATCCGCATCGCGTTGGTCTTGGCAAGATTGTTCGCCATTGCTACCACCTCTTTCCTCCAGCATACCACATTTCGCGCAAAAAGGAAAGGCGTCCCCCGAACGGAACGCCTGTGACAGAGCTGTTTAGTTTTCGTCCAAAGCGCTGTCCGGCTTGTCCTGCATCAGCGTGACCATGACCGCCTTTTGCGCGTGGAGGCGGTTCTCCGCTTCCTCAAAGATTTCCGCAGCGTGGGCCTCGAACACCTTCTCGGTGATCTCCTCCTCCCGGTGGGCTGGCAGGCAGTGCTGGATCATGCAGTCCGGCTTGGCCAGCGCCATGATCGCATCGTTGACCTGATAGCCCTGGAACGCGACCCGCCGCTTCTCG
>CAZFHQ010000084.1:0-1446 GCA_964519325.1 uncultured Clostridium sp. | reverse complement strand
GCTTCCATGCCCATGGAGGACCACACATCGGTGAAGATGACGTCGGCGTCCACCGCGGCCACAGACGGGATGGAGGTCAGCTTAAAGCTGTCGTAATCCTTGGCAAATTCCAGCACAGATGGATCCGGGCGATAAGCGTCCGGGCAGGCGCAGTGGATATTCATGCCCATCTTCAGGCAGCCGACAATAATGGAGTTCGCCATATTGTTGCCGTCGCCGATGTAGCAGACGTTCAGCCCCTCCAGGCTGCCCTTGCACTCCCGGATGGTCATCAGGTCGGCCAGCACCTGGCAGGGGTGGGCATAGTCGGTCAGCGCGTTGATGATCGGAATACTGCCGTATTTGGCCAGATCCTCCACCTGCTTCTGCTCAAAGGTGCGGATCATAATGCCGTCCAGATAGCGGGACAGCACCCTGGCGGTATCCTGCACCGGCTCGCCCCGGCCAATTTGCATATCATTGGCGGAAAGATAGATCGGCTGGCCGCCAAGCTGATACATGCCGGCCTCAAAGGAGACACGGGTACGGGTGGACGCCTTGGCAAAGATCATGCCCAGAGATTTGCCCGCCAGCAGCTTGTGTTCGATGCCGTGCTTCTGCTCATATTTGAGCTGGTCGGCCAAATTCAGCAGATCCGTGATCTGCTCCGCGGTCAGGTCCATCAGTTTCAGTAAATGTTTCATAGTTCAAACCCTCTCTTCATTGTGCGGCGCCGGCTTGCAGCACCGACGCGAAAATTTCTAATCCCCGGTCAATTTCATCATAGGTGATGTTCAGCGGCGGCAAAAAGCGGACCAGCGTTTTTGCCGTGAGCACCAGCAGGCCCCGCTCCGCGCAGGCCGCGGCCACGTCGCCGGCCTTTTGCTCCTCCAGCACGATCCCCAGCATCAGCCCCAGGCCGCGCACCTGGCGCACCCCCGGCATTGCCTCCAGCTTCCGCTGAAAATAGGCGCCCTTTTCGCGCACCGCCTGGAGAAATTCCGGTTCGCTGACCGTATCCAGCACAGCCAGCGCGCCGGCGCAGGCCACCGGGTTGCCGCCATAGGTGCTGCCGTGCATCCCGACGCCCAGCACGCCGCCCAGGGCTTTGCCGCACAAGCACGCCCCAATGGGCAGGCCGCCGCCCAGCCCCTTGGCGCTGGTAACGGCGTCCGGCGTGACGCCGTATTGCTGGTGGGCAAACAGGGCGCCGGTCCGGCCCATGCCGGTCTGCACCTCGTCCGCTAAGAACAGGATATCACGAGTCTTGCAAAAATCATAGAGCTTTTTCACAAATTCCCGCTCCAGCGGCATCACGCCGCCCTCGCCCTGGATAAACTCCACCAGCACGGCGCAGGTCTTGTCCGTCACGGCGGCCAGCACATCCTCCAGGTCATTGGCCTCTCCGTGGGCAAAGCCCGTTGTCAGCGGCTGGAAATACCGGTGGAACACCGTCTGCCCCGTCGC
>CAZFHQ010000083.1:0-6069 GCA_964519325.1 uncultured Clostridium sp. | reverse complement strand
ACACTTTCATAGCATTTTCTCTTCTCCGCTACCGCTGCGGATGGTGGATGACATATTCCAGCGGTTGATTTTGGAATACAGGCCCGCGTATGCGGGAGGTCGTTTTCTTTTGCGTGTGCATGGTTTTCCATGCGTTTTTTCTCATCGGGGCGCCACGGCTCCTGCACGGCTCCTATAAGAGCCAGATGGAGACCGGGTTCGCGCCGGAAAGCGCCCGGAACAGCACCGAGCCCTCAATCGCGTTTTGCAGCCAGCCGGCTGATTCCCCGGCCCACAGCGGCGCTGCCGCGCCAGCCAGGGCGCACAGCAGCCACACCACCAAAAGCCCCTTGCCCATGCCGAACAGGAACCCCAGCAGCCCATTGACCTGCCGCAGCACCGGCGCCTTCGCCACCCGGTTGAGCAGGCGCAGCGCCAGCCGCACCAGCAGCAAAAACACAAAGAACAGCACAATTGCCAGCACAACCATGATCAGGTTGGTGATGACAGGGGCCAGCGCCGTGACCAGCACAGCGGCCAATGACGACGATGAGGACGCGATCGCGCCAACGATCGCCTCTGTGCCGCCGTCCGCCAGGCCAAGCAGGCCGGTCAGGTAGCCGGGCAGCGCGTCCAGCGCGCCTTCCGCAGTGGCGGCGCCGCTCTCGGTTAGTGCCTGGCTAATGGTGTCTGCCAGCGGCTGGCGCACCCAGGTTTCAAAGATCCAGGACGCCGCGAACCGCGCGACGGTCAGCGCCAATACCAGCGCGGCCACCGCGCCCACAAAGCCCATCAGCGATTTGAGGAACCCTTTCCGCAGGCCCAGCAGCGCGAACAGCACCACCACCGCCACTACAATGATATCCAGTACAATTGACACGGCTGCCTCCTTTTGCTGCAATCCGCCGGAACGGTTCCGGGGATATGTAATTTAGAATATAGCACAAAGCGGCGCAAAACGCAAGCGGTTTCCACTCGCAGGCCCGTCAAGGCCGCCTGCGCCGTTAATAATCCGCAAACTGCACTTCGCTGATCCCCAAAATGTATACGGCGCTCTCGTCCGCCAGGGCAATGGCTTTGGCGTCGGTCGGCGCCTCCACCACATGGAAGGCCGACTGCTGCTCGCCGTCTTCCCCATGGAAATTGCGCACCGCGTTGACCGAATACGAGGCGACCCCGCCCTCAGTGAGCACCGCCATGGTGTCGCCATACAGAGAGGCGTCCGTTGCCACGCCCTCATGCTCCAGCACAGCCCACTCCTCGGCCTGGCTGCTAAGGACAGCCAGCTTGCTTCTGCTGGCCGCGTCATAGGGCGAGAGGGCGACCAGCGCCCTGTTCTCGTTAAAATCATAAGCGGCAAGCTGCATGTCGCCAAATTCATAGGCGGTGAGCTCACCGCCCACGGCCACGCTGACCGCGCAGTTGTCGCCCACAGCCAGCGCCCTGCCGTCGGTGCAGTATTCCACCGCGAGGAGCAGGGTGCCGCTGCGTGTCGCAATCGCCTGCGGCGTTTCATCGCTGAAGTCCAGCAGATACACCTGGGAGACCAGCTCGCCCTCAACGGCAGTGACCCCGATGACCGCCGCATGGGAGCCGTCCGCGCTGAGGGAAACGTCCATCACATAGCAGTTGGCAAAGCTGTATTTATACAGCAGCGTCCCGTCCTCCTTGTAAGCATACAGCACAGAGGGATAGCCGGCCGCCTCGGTCACCAGCGCGTACTGCCCGTTCTCGGCCACGTCGCCCGCCATGATCACATTGTCGCTCTCCGCGTTGACAACCGTGTCCTTCCGGTTGTCAATGCGGTAGCCGTTGCTGCTCACATTGTAGACCATCAGATACTCGCCGCTGGCCCTGGCAATGGGGTGGTAAAAGCTGTGGCTCCGCTCATACACCGTGTCGGCGTCCTGCTCCAGCCGCACCAGCGAGGTGTCGCTGACATAGACCAGCTCTTTGGCCACCGAGAAGAAATTGCCGCTGGCCACGCCGGTGCCGCTGATCGTGACGGGAAAGCCCTCCTGCGCCTCCACCTCATTGGTGAGCAGGCCGCTCAGATTGTTGTCATACTGGGAATCACAGGAGTTGGGGATAGCCAGCCAGAGAATGAAGGCGATGGCCAGTACCGAAACGATTGCCAGCGCCAGATAGAGCCGCCCCCGCCGCTTCTTCTGCCCCGGCTCCTGCGCGATCTTGCCGCCGCCGTCCGGGGCGCGCTCGTCCTCCGACTCGCCGTCCCGCTGGGCGCCGTATTTTTCCATGATCGTCTCGTCAGAGACAAGATGATGCTCCCGCTTTTCCGCCTGATGCTTGCCGCCGGCCTTTTTCTGTTCATCCATTGCCGTCACCTCCGTAAAACACTCGGTTCAAATACAGCCCCCAGGGCGGCGCGGTAGGGCCTGCCGCCTTGCGCTCCTTTGCCGCCAAAACAGCGGGGATATCGCCGGGCGAGAGCTTGCCCTGGGCCACCCGCAGCAAAGTTCCCACCATGATCCGCACCATATGATACAAAAAGCCGTCCGCCGCCACCGTAAAGGTCACCAGGTCCCCCTGCCGCTCTATCTCGGATCTCGTCACACAGCGGGTCAGGCTGCCCTTGTCGCGGCTGTCCAGCGTGCAAAAGGAGGTAAAGTCATGGCTGCCCAGGTAATACCCCGCCGCCTCGCTGAGCCGCGCGGTATCCAGCGGGTACCAGTAGTGGAGCAGATAGCCGTCCCCAAAGGGGTCGCGCACCGGGCTGTTCCAAATCTTGTAGACATACTCCTTGCCTGTGCAGGAGTAGCGGGCGTGAAAGTCCGGCGGCGCCTCCTGGCAGCGCAGCACCGCGATATCCGGCGGCAGGTAATGGTTCAGCGCGCCCACCAGCCGCCCGCAGGGAATGGTGTGCTCCGTCCGGAAGCTGACGCAATAATCCAGCGCGTGAACACCGGAATCCGTGCGGCTGCACCCCTTGATGTCCGGCCGCCGGCCCAGCACCCGGAACAGCGCCTCCTGAAACACCGACTGCACCGCCAGGGCGTTTGCCTGCACCTGCCAGCCGTGATAGCGCTTGCCGTCATAGCTTAAATGTAACCGTAAATTCCTCATGAAAAACCTCTCACCAATAAGGGCTTGTGATGAAAATCCGCAGCAGCAGCACCGCCGCGCAGGCCAGCAGCACCAGCGCCATCGCCGCAAAATCCCTGGCGGTAAGGCGCAGCACCCGCAGCCTGGTGCGTCCCTTGCCGCCCTTGTAGCAGCGGGCCTCCATGGCCATGGCCAGGTCAAAGGCACGCCGGAAAGAAGCGGCAAACAGAGGGATCAGCCCAGGAACCAGCGCTTTTGCCCGGCTGATGAGCCCGCCGCTTTCCAGGTCGGCGCCGCGGGCCTTTTGCGCGCTCATGATCTTGTCTGTCTCCTCCAGCAGCGTGGGGATAAACCGGATGGCGATCGTCATCATCATCGCCATCTCATGCACCGGCACCTTGAGATAAGCAAGCGGCCTGAGCAGCCGTTCCAGCGCGTCTGTGAGCTGGTTGGGCGTGGTGGTAAAGGTGAGCGCCGAGCTGGCAAACACCAGCACAATGACCCGCACCGCCACAAAGACCGCCGTACGCACGCCGCCGGTGGTGATCTGCATTGGCCCCCACTGCAGCAGCACCTGGCCGCCGCCGTAAAACAAATTAAAAACGGAGGCAAACAGCACCAGCAGGATGACCGCCCGCAGGCTGCGGAAATATTGGCCGATCCCCACGCCGGAGCAGCCCATGGCCAGCGCCACCAGCGCCGTCATCACGCCCAGGCCAATGTAATTGCCCGCCACAAACACAAAGGCAATCACAAACACCAGCGCCGCCAGCTTGACCCGCGGGTCCAGCCGGTGCATGGGCGACCGGCCGGTCACATATTGCCCCAGGGTAATATCACGAACCACGCTCAGGCGCCTCCTTCCGCAGCAGAGGCAGCAGCGCCGCCTCCGCCTGTTCCAGCGTAAAAACGCCCTGCTCTACCGGGCAGCCCCGCGCGGCCAGCCGCGCCATAATCCGCGTGACCTGCGGCGTTTGCAGGCCCATCTGCCGCAGTTCCTCCCCGCGGCGGAACACCTGGGCCACCGTGCCGAGCATGACCGCTTTCCCCCGGTGGAGCACCAGCACCCGATCGGCGAATTTCGCCACGTCCTCCATGCTGTGGGACACGAGCAGGATGGTGTTGTGCCGCTCCCGATGATACCTGGCAAGGCGCTCCAGCAGCGCCGTTTTCCCGTGGGGGTCCAGTCCGGCGGCAGGCTCGTCCAGAATGAGCACCTCCGGGTCCATGGCCACCACGCCGGCAATGGCCGCCCGCCGCTTTTCACCGCCGGAAAGCTCAAACGGCGATTTTTTCCGCAGCGAAGGGTCCAGCCCGGCAAACGCGCAGGCCGCGTCCACACGGGCGCGCACCTGCTCCTCCGGCAGCTTTTGGTTGCGGGGGCCAAAGGCAATGTCCTTTTCCACGGTTTCTTCAAAGAGCTGGTACTCCGGGTATTGGAACACCATGCCCACCTGAAACCGCACCCGCCGAATCTTTTTCGGCTCTGCCCAAATATCCTTGCCGTGAAGCAGCACCCTGCCGCCGGCGGGGCGCAGCAGGCCGTTGAGCAGCTGGATCAGCGTCGATTTGCCGGAGCCTGTCTGCCCAATGATGCCGATCACCTCGCCCTCCTCTACCGAAAAGCTCACCTGATCGACCGCCGTGACCTTCCGCGCCGTTTTCGCCCCATAGAGATAAGTCAGGTTTTCCGTTTCCAAAATCGTCATGTCAGCCAGCCCTCTCCCTGATGATCCGCTCCAGCGCCGCGGCACATTCCTCCGGATACAGCACGTCCTCCGGCATGGGGACGCCCTGCCGCCGCAGCCGCCAGGCCAGCTCCGCCGCCTGGGGTACGTCCACCCGGTGGGCCTTGAGCAGCTCCACCTGAGAGAACACCTGCCGGGGCGTGCCGTCCAGCAGCACCTGCCCGCTGTCCATCACCACCACACGGCCGGCCCGGGCAGCCTCCTCCATGTCGTGGGTGATTAGCACAATGGTGATGCCTTTTTCCCGGTTCAGGCGCGTCACCGTCGCCAGCACCTCCTGCCGCCCGCGGGGGTCCAGCATCGCTGTCGGCTCGTCCAGCACGATGCACCGCGGCTCCCTGGCCAGCACGCCGGCAATGGCGACCCGCTGCTTTTGCCCGCCGGACAGCTTGTGGGGCGCCGCCATCCGGCAGTCGTACAGCTCCACCGCTTTGAGCGCGTCGTCTACCCGCCGGCGAATCTCCTCCGGCGGGACGCCCAGGTTCTCCGGCCCAAAGGCCACGTCCTCCTCCACAACGCTGGCGACCAGCTGGTTGTCCGGATTTTGCAGCACCAGCCCCACCCGGCTGCGGATATCGAAGGTGCGCTGCTCCTCCGTGGTATCCATGCCGTCCACCGTCACCGTGCCGCCGGTGGGCAGCAGCATGGCGTTGCAGAGCTTGGCCAGGGTGGATTTGCCGGAGCCGTTATGCCCCAGCAGCGCCACAAATTCGCCCGCTTCCATCATGAGGGAAACGCCCCGCAGCACCGGCTCGGCTACCTGCCCCTCCGCCGCCGGATAGGAAAAGGTCACATTCTCCACCTGTAAAAACGCCATCGCACACCCTCTTTTCTGTCCAACGATCCCTCGTTTTGTTCTATGTTCCGGCATCGGCAGCTGCTCCGCCCATGCTCAGCCCCGGCGCCAAATGGCCGTAGACCCGCAGGGCAGCACCTGGCCGGTCGCCGTCACCGGCAGGCCGATCTCGCCGGCGGACGTCTGGCCGCCAAAGGGCCTTTTTAACACCACGCCCAGCAAATATTCCATCACCGCCGGAGAAAGCCCCGTGGTGTAGGAGTTGAGCAGAAAAAACAGCGGCCGCTCCGACAGGATCGGCACACACAGCTCCACCAGGCCATAGAGCTGCTCCTCCAGCTTCCACACTTCGCCGCCCGGCCCTCTTCCATAAGACGGCGGGTCCATAATGATGGCGTCGTAGCGGTTGCCGCGGCGCTGCTCCCGCTGGACAAATTTGACGCAGTCGTCCACCAGCCAGCGGATCGGCTTGTCGCTCAGGCC
>CAZFHQ010000082.1:2539-6070 GCA_964519325.1 uncultured Clostridium sp. | reverse complement strand
GCTGTTTTTAATTAGCCACTACCACCGTCGCGTGGCGGATGATCTTATCGCCGACCTTGTAACCCTTTTGGTAAAGCTGCGCGATCACATTTTCGCCCAGGCTTTCATCCTCAATGTGGGACACCGCCTGGTGCAGCGCCGGGTCAAAGGGATCGCCTACCGCGCCGATGGATTCCACCTTCAGCTTGCCCAAGGCGTCCCGCAGGTTTTTGTCGATCATCTCCACGCCCTTGCGCAGGGTGTCTGCGCTGCAGTCCTTGTTGGCCAGGGCCAGTTCCATGGCGTCTGCCACATTGAGGATCTCCGCGACCGCATCCTTCACCGCAAAATCATAAATTGCGGCCTTTTCCTTTTCGGTGCGTTTGCGGTAGTTGTCATACTCCGCCAGGGTGCGCAAGAGTTGGTCTTTCGTCTCGTCCGCCGTTTTGCGGGCCGCTTCCAGCTCCTCCTCCAGCTTGGCGATCTGCGCCTCCGCCTTGGACACGCGCTTGCTTTTCTTTGGTTCCGGCTGCTGTTCTTCCGCCGCCGGCTGTTCTGTTTCTGTCACTTCAGGCTCCATTGGTTCTTCCTTCTTAGACAAGTCGTTCCCTCCTTCGTCCTGCTTCCATTTATTTTCTGATGAAGTCGCTCGCTTATGCATGATGATCCCGCCGCTTTCGCGGGGGCAGCCAGGCGCACCGCCCGCTATTCTTCCCGCATCAGGTCCGTCAGCATCCGCCCCACAGAAAAGGCAAGGTAGTCCAAATGCGCCACCAGGCTGCGGTAATCCATCCTGGTGGGGCCAAGGATGCCGATCGCCCCTGCGGGCCGCCCGTCAATATCATATCGGGCGATGATGACGCTGGAATCCTGCAATTCCGCCCGGTGGGACTCTGTCCCGATCATCACGCGGACATGCCCCTGGGCTGTGGTTTTGCCTTCGTCGCTGAACAGCAGCCTGCACAGCTCCTGCCGGCTCTCCAGAAAATCCATGACCCGCCGCGCCCCGCCGGAATCGAATTCCGGATAGAACAGCAGGTTCATCTGGCCGTTGAGCCGGATGTCAGCCTCCGTCGCGTTTTTCGCCATCTCCAGCACCGCCATCAGCGCCGACGACATCAGGATCGCCAAATCGCCCAGGGACAGCGCCAAGCTCTGCACAAAGGCCGGCGTGACCGCCTCCAGGGGCTTGCCTGCCAGCCGCTCGTTGAGCACCCGGAAGAAGATCCGCATCATCTCCGGCGTGAGGTCAAAGTCGCACTTGAACATGCGGGTCTTCATCGCGCCGGTCGAGATCATCAGGATCGCCATGGCGGTGCGGCGGCCGGTTTGCACAAACTGCACGCCGCGAATGACCGCCCCGCCGCCTGTCGGCATGGTAGAGAGCGCCGCCAAGTGGGTGATGCTGGCCAGCACCCGGGAGACATTCTCCAGCAGTTTTTCCGGATCATAGGCGTCCAGCATCAGCATTCGGTCCAGCTGGAGCTGCTCCTCCGGGCTGATGGACAAATCCCCCATCAGCCGGTCCACATACATCCGGTAACCCCGCTGTGACGGGACCCGCCCCGCCGAGGTGTGGGGCTGCTCCAGATAACCCATCTGGCTCAGGGCCGCCATCTCATTGCGGATGGTGGCCGAGGAAACGCCCAGGCGCTCCGCCAGCGATTTGGAACCGACCGGCTCACCGGAGGCGACAAAGGTTTCCACAATGGACGCCAGCACCTGCTGCTTTCGCGGTGACAGTCTGGCGGTTGTATCCCGGTCCATTTCCTCACCTCCAACGGTCTTTTTTTGTTTTCGTTTTTTTGATTTTAGCACTCGTTTGCGTTGAGTGCTAATCTCTATTTATCAATTTACCACCTTTTGTCAGAAAAGTCAATCGTTTAAATGTAAAAGAATTATTAATTAGCGCCCTGCAGCCGCAAAACAAAAGAAAAAACGCGCCTCCGCGGAGGCGCGTTTCCATCGCGGCCAATCAGCGGGAGAACATCTCCCAGTGGATCTTTTCCCAGGGCAGCTCCTCCAGGCTATGGGGCGCCGGGTGGCCGGCCGCCACACCCAGGGAGAGAATGGCCTCCAGCGCGTAACCGGCGGGGAAGTGCAGCAGCTCCCGCAGGTACGCCTCCGTGGTCCGCCCGTCCGGCGCTTCCCGCAGCCGCCCCTGGACCCAGCAGCTGCCCAGCCCCAGGCTGTCCGCCATCAGGTGCATGTTGGCCATGGCAATGGAACAGTCCTCTGTCCAGACGTCGGTTTTTTCCGGATCGGCAATGACCACAACGGCACAGGCCGCGCCAGCGAGCATCCCCGCGCCGTGATCGCGGCACTCCGCCAGCCTGGCCAGCGTCCGCGGGTCGCGCACCACAATCAGCTCCCACGGGCGGCGGTTCCGCCCGGAGGCCGAGAGCAGCCCGGCCTGAAGCACCCGCTCCAGCGCCTCCTCCGGAATCGGCGCGCCGGTATATTGGCGGACGCTCCGCCGGTTTTGCATCAGTTCCAATAATTCCATGGTATCGCTTCCTTTCCGCTTTATTCCCCGATGGATACTCCCACTATACTATACCCGCCGGCGCAGTGTCAATTCCCCAAGCAAAGAAAAAACGCCCAGGCAAGCGGACGGGCGCGTCACACGCTTACCCGTTCCCGCCGGACAGAAAATCCCGCTTGTAAACTGAGGTGAAATCCGTTATACTTGGAATACGCTCCCATTGGGCGCTATTGCAGGAGGAGTTCTATGAAGAAAATGATTTTGGTCACATCGCCGCCGGCTTGCGGAAAAACCTATATTTCCAAGCAGCTCGCAAAGAATTTGCAGCATGTAGTCTACTTGGACAAGGACACGCTGATCCCGCTCTCCAACCGTATTTTTGACGCGGCGGGCGTGGAACGCAACCGCAGCTCTGACTTTTTTGAAGAGAATATCCGCGACTACGAGTACGAAACCATCATCAATGAAGGGATGGAGGCGCTGGATTACGACGACATCGTACTGATCAACGCCCCGTTTACCGAAGAGGTCCACGATGAGGTTTTTCTGATTATGTTCAGCGCCCTGCTGCGGGAAAAGGGCGCGAAGCTGGTGGTGGTGTGGGTAATCACCGACCCGGAGGTCTGCCATAAGCGGATGATCGCCCGCAATTCCGAGCGGGACACCTGGAAGCTGGAGCATTGGGAGGAATATGTAGCCGGCATCGACTTCACGATACCGGCGGCGCTCCAGCGCACAGACCTGGGCCACGACCTGCTGCTGTTTTATAATTCCACAGAGCAGGAATACCGCGCGTCGATGGAAATGGCGCTCCGCCAATTGGAGGGGCGGCCGGACGCTTAGGGCGCACCGGCGGGGCGGCGAAGGAAAAGGCCGGAAGAAAAAATAAAAATCAGCCCTTGAATTTCCATGCGGCCTGTGCTATAATGATGAGCAGTCACGAAACGCATAACCGCTCGTAGCGCAGTCCGGATAGCGCAGCAGATTCCGATTCTGAAGGTCGGGGGTTCGAATCCCTTCGAGCGGGCCAGGAAAGCCTTGCCAGCACAATGTTGCGCGCGCGGGGC
>CAZFHQ010000082.1:0-2439 GCA_964519325.1 uncultured Clostridium sp. | reverse complement strand
AAGGGGGATTCGAACCCTGAGAGGGTGAGCGGCGAAACGGCGATCTGCCAGTGGCAGATCGACCGCCGCGAAGTCCGCAGCGGCGAAAGACGCAAGGACGGATGACGCAAGGCGCAGCCGCGGCGGCATCATCCCTTCGAGCGGGCCAGGAAAGCCTTGCCAGCACAATGTTGCGCGCGCGGGGCTTTTTTATTTTGCCATCGCAAGGGGGATTCGAACCCTGAGAGGGTGAGCGGCGAAACGGCGATCTGCCAGTGGCGGAAGCGCCAAAGACCTTTTCCCCGCCGCGCCTGAATCCGCAAAAAAATGCAAAACCCTCTATCATTCCCGCGGGGTTTGTATTATAATAAAAACGCAAGAAAATTTCAGGCCGGCTCTGCGCGCGGCGGGTTCGGCGGGACAGCTGTCAGGCATTCCCGCGAAAACCCGCCCGGCGGCGCAGGCTGGCTTTAGGAGGTCATCTAGTGAATGTTCTGATTATCGGCTGCGGAAAGGTCGGCTCCCAGCTGGCAAACCTGCTGGACCGCAGAGGCCATGACGTGGCGATCATAGACTCCAACGTGGACGCGTTCCGCGCCCTGAGCGACGATTTCAGCGGAATCACCGTCTGCGGCACCGCGATGGATATGCGCATCCTTACCTCTGCCGGCATTGAGGGCTGCGACGCGGTAATTGTCGTTACCCAGGACGACAACCTGAACATCACCGTGTCTCAAATCGTAAAACAGTTTTTTGGGCTGGAAAACGTGCTGGCCCGCATCTCCGACCCCTCCCGGGAAAAGGTGTTCAAAAAGTTCGGGCTTAAATCAATCTGCCCCACCAAGCTGGCGGCGGATACCATGTATATTGCCCTGACCCAGCCCTGGGATGAAAAGCGGGTGACGTTTGAGAGCGCCACGGTATCCTTTAACTGCTTCAATGACACGGAAAAGCTGGTGGGCCGTGACGCCTGCAAGCTGCGGCTGGACGAAACCTCCAGTATTGTGGGCGTGCTGCGGGCCAACGGCACCCTGGAACTGGTGGGGCCAGACAAAAAGGCCGTGATTGAATCAGGCGACAAGCTGATCATTGCACACGTCAGCGACTGAGCGGGGAGGAAAGAAACATGGTAATTGTAATTGTAGGCGGCGGCAAGCTGGGCTTTGACCTGGCGCAAACGATGATGGAGCGCAAATATGACGTGCGCCTGATTGAAAAGAACAAGGTCAAATGCATGGAGCTGGCCAACAAGCTGGACGCGGAGGTCATCTGCGGCGACGGCACAGAGATCGAAACCCTGGAGGAAGCCAACACCAAAAACTGCGACAGCTTTATCGCCGTGACCGGCAGCGACCAGGACAACCTGGTGGCAACCCAGCTGGCCAAGCGGGAGTTCGGCGCCAAAAAAGTCATTATCCGGGCCAACAACCCGGCCAATATGGAAGCGCTGCGCACCCTGGGAACGGACATCGTGGTCAGCAGCACCGAGATCATCACCCGGCTGATCGAGCAGGAGGTAGACGTTACGGAAATGCATATGCTCACCACGCTGAACAAGGGCCGCGCCAGCATTTGCACGATGACGTTGCCTGCCAACAGCGCGCTGGAGGGCATGGCCCTGAAGGACGTCACCCTGCCCCAGAGCTCGCTGATCGTCGCCATCCAGCGGAAAGAAACGATGCTGATCCCCAACGGTTTCACCGTGCTCCAAAGCGCAGACGAGATCGTTGCGGTGTGCGCAAACGGCGACCGGCGCCGCCTGCTGAAAACCCTGGGGGAAAAGCGGTAACCCTATGCCCGCCGCAAAATCAAACCGCGCTTTCGCCGCCTGGAACCCGGGCGGCTTTTTTTGCGCAAAGGGTTCCTCCAAAGAGATTCCCCGGAAAAGCCTTGACTTTCCGGCCGGAACTGATTAAAATGAAACATATGCAAATCTTGACCCGGAGATGTACTCAAGTGGTCGTAAGAGGTCGCACTCGAAATGCGATAGGCCCGCAAGGGCGCGTGGGTTCGACTCCCACCATCTCCGCCAGACAGAAAGCGCCGCAGGAATTCAGCTCCCGCGGCGCTTTTGCTTCCTCAAAATAGGGTTTAAAGCTGCCCACCAACGGCAGAGTTCCCATACTGGATTTTGTTTTGGAGGAATCCTGCGCATACATTTTGGCTTAGCGTTTATCCGTATGAGGTGACGGAACGCTTTATTGTCAGTGTTTTTTGCTCATAACCGCGGCAGCGGTCGGGCAAGCGCCGGAGTAATAGCTCCCACCTTGCGGATACTTTCGATCATTCGCTGCCGCTGCATTTCCTCGTTGTTTTGAATTTTAAACGGATGATCTTTGAAGGGGTGCAGCTCACCCAGCGGAAGGTTCTGAACTCGTTCCAGCTGTGTATCATCCCGCGCATTTCCTGCGTGGAAAAGAAATCTTCCAGCGAAGCGGTGGAAAGCGTAAAATCTGTATT
>CAZFHQ010000081.1:0-6090 GCA_964519325.1 uncultured Clostridium sp. | reverse complement strand
TACAAAACGATGGCGGAGATGGGCATCGAGTTCACCTTTGTCTCGCCGGATTCTTCCGGGGAGGAGCTGGACGCTGCCTTTCGGGAAAATACCCGCTGCGTCTTTGCCGAGTCCATTGCCAATCCGTCGCTCATCGTGACGGACATCGGGCTGTTCGCTGCGGCGGCCCACGACCACGACGTTCCGCTGATCGTGGACAACACCTTCCCGACGCCGATCAATTTCCGGCCATTTGAGTACGGGGCGGACATCGTTGTCCACTCCACTACCAAGTATATGGACGGCCACGCGACCCAAGTGGGCGGCGCGATCGTGGACAGCGGCAAGTTCAACTGGAACAACGGCAAATACCCGGAGCTGACCACCCCGGACGAGTCCTATCACGGTGTGGTCTACACCGAGCGGTTCGGTAAGGCCGCCTATATCACCAAGGCCCGCACCCATCTGATGCGGGACATCGGCGCTCAGGCCGCTCCGCAGAACGCGTTCCTTCTCAACCTTGGCCTGGAAACGCTGGCTCTCCGCATGGAGCGCCACTGCGCCAACGCCCAAACGGTGGCGGAGTACCTGGAACGCCATGACAAGGTGGCCTGGGTCAACTTCCCAGGGCTGCCCAGCAGCCCCTACCACGCGCTGGCGCAGAAGCAGATGCCAAACGGCACCTGCGGCGTGATCTCCTTTGGCATTAAGGGCGGCAGAGAGAGCGCTGTGAAGTTTATGGATTCCCTGAAGCTGGCCTCCGTCGTGACCCACGTTGCCGACCTGCGCACCTGTGTGCTCCACCCGGCAAGCACTACCCACCGCCAGCTCAATGACGAGCAGCTCAAAGAAGCCGGCGTTGGCGCGGACCTGATCCGCCTGTCTGTCGGCATTGAGAACCCGCAGGATATTCTGGAGGATATCGAACAGGCATTGGAAAAATGCTGATCCTATTTTTGGACGCTCGGAAGAGCGTCTTTTCTTTTTGCGGCCTGGCAGCGCAAGCATAAAAAAGCTCCCTCTAAATGGAGGGAGCGGTCGTTATTCCAGCAGGTCGTCGGTTGTGGTGCCAAGCACCCTTGCCAGTGCCTTTAGCTCTAAATCTATCACAGCACGCTGCCCGCTTTCAATTCGTTGGATCGCGTTTTTGTCCAGATCAATTCCCTCCAACTGCAGTAAAGAAGCGAGTTTATTTTGCGAAGTCTTTTCCGGCAGCGCTTTGCGCAAGCGGGCGACCTTCCTTCCGCAAATATTCAGCGTTCCATCATTATTTCGGTTTTTATACAAACTACATCACCTTTTTGACATTCTCGGCTTGTCTTTTTTGTTATTATGGTGTAAACTGTGAATTAATTTGACATGTTCGGAATGTCAAAGTGAAATTTTGTAGAAAGAAGGAGGCTTTTATGGCGGAAATGTGTTTTCACAAAAAACTGCGGATGCTGCGGGAAAAACAGGAACTGACCCAGGGGCAAGTGGCCAAGGCGCTCGGCTTGGAACGCTCTACTTACACCTACTATGAAACGGGGAAAACCCAGCCGAATCTTTCCTCTCTCAAAATTCTGGCGGCATTATACCACGTCAGCGTGGACGACCTGCTCAATGACAGCACCGACTTATCGTTTTAGGCAAAAGCTGTGGCAAGACGTCACGGCTTTTTGATCTGTCACTGTCTTTTTGCACAAATTCTACCCCAAATTATGGGTTAGGATTCCTATTGCGTCAATAATTATTCATGAAAAATTCTTTATTCTGGAATTTGAATGTGGTATACTATAGGATAATGCTTGTAATAGGAGATGATACAATGGCGCAGCTCAACAGAGGTTCCATCTGTGACGGCGTTCAATTTCAAAGTATAAAAGATACACGGTTCAAAACGATGCGGATGTCAGTCCATTTCCTGATCCCGCTCCGGCAGCAGAGCGCGGCCTCTAATGCGCTTTTGCCATACCTTTTGACGAGAGCCTGTCGGGATTATCCCGACTACACCAGGCTGAGCCAGCGGCTCGCTGAGCTGTATGGCGCGTCCGTCAGCGCGGACGTCAGCAAGCTGGGCGATGTGCAGGTGCTCACCATCACCGCGGTGGGCATTGCCGACCAGTATTGCTTTGGCGGCGAGCCGATCTCCCGCGAGCTTGCAGACCTGATTTGCCAGATGGTGTTTGAACCGCCGTTCGACGGGGAGGGCAACTTCCGGGAGGAGGACTTTAAACAGGAGAAGCGACAGACGCTGGAGAATATCGAGGCGGAGTACAACGACAAGCGCTCCTATGCCAAGCTGCGCTGCGAGCAGATCATGTGCGCCGACGAGCCTTACGGTGTGAACCGCTACGGCAGCAAGGAGGACGTGACCGCCCTGCGCCGGGACGAGCTTCGGGCGGCATGGGAGCGGCTGATCCGCAGTGCCAGAGTGGAAGTGATGGTGCTGGGCAACTGTGAGCCGGAGGCAGTTTCCGCCGGATTCCGGGAAGCGTTCCGGAAGCAGTCCCGCTCTGTTGACGGCGATTGCGTGACAAAGGTCGTCCTGCAGGCAGGAGCGGTCAGGGATGTCACCGAGAAAATGCAGGTGGCCCAGTCCAAGCTGGTGATGGGCTTCCGCACCGGCACCCAGCCAGATACCGAGCAGGAAATGCAGACCCGCCTGATGGCAGCGCTGTTTGGCGGCACGCCCCACTCCAAGCTGTTTCTCAACGTGCGGGAAAAGCTGAGTTTGTGCTACTACTGCTCCGCCCAGTACAACGCCACAAAGGGCATTATGCTGGTGCAGAGCGGCGTAGAAACGAAGAACATGGAATCGGCAAAAGCGGAGATCCTCGCCCAGCTGGAGGAAGTCCGGCAAGGGCGCTTCACCGATGAGGAGATCGCCTCCGCAAAGCTGAGTTTGTGCAACAGCTACCGCACCATTGAGGACTATTTGGGCGGCACCGAGCACTGGTATCTGTCCCAGGTGTTCCGCAAGGCGGTGCTCACGCCGGAGGAAGCGGCGGAACAGGTTCATCAAGTAACACGCCAGCAGATCATCGACGCGGCCAACCGTGTCACATTAGATACCGTTTACCGGCTGGCAGGAAGCGAGGGTGAAGCATAATGGAACGGAAACTTTTGCAAAGCCGCCGGGTGGGCGACCGCTATTACGAGATCGACCATCCAACGGGGCTGAAAATTTTTGTCTACCCAAAGGAAAACAGCAATTCTGCCTATGCGGTATTCGGCGCCAAATACGGTTCGGTGGACACTTGCTTCAAGCGCTCTGATGAGTCAGAAACCTGCACGGTGCCGGAGGGCATCGCCCACTTTTTAGAGCATAAATTATTTGAGAACGAAGACTGCGACGCCTTTGCCCGCTACGCAAAGACCGGCGCTTCCGCCAACGCCTACACCTCGTTTGATATGACCTGCTACCTGTTTTCCTGCACGGAAAATGTATATGAGTCTCTGGAGATCCTGCTGGATTTTGTCCAGTCCCCTTACTTCACGGCGCAGACCGTGCAGAAGGAGCAGGGCATCATCGGGCAGGAAATCAGCATGTACGACGACGACCCCAACTGGCGGGTGATGTTTAACCTGCTGGGGGCGCTGTACCACAACCATCCGGTGCGCATCGACATCGCCGGTACTGCGGAAAGCATCGCGGAGATCACGCCGGAGCTGCTGTACCGCTGCTACAACACCTTCTACAACCTGAACAACATGGTGCTGTGCGTGGCCGGCAACGTGGACGTGGATAAGGTATCCGCCCTGGCGGACAAGATGCTCAAGCAGAACGAGACGGTCACTGTGGAGAAAACCTTCCAGGCGGAGCCGCGGGAGATCGTGAAGCCGCTGGCAGAGCAGAAGCTGAGCGTGGCGGTGCCGCTGTTCCAGCTTGGCTTTAAAGAGGAAGTGACCGCCCAGCGCAAGACGACGAAAGAGCTGGTGCAGATGGAGATCCTGCTGGAAATTCTGGCGTCCGAGTCGTCGCCGCTGTTCCGCCGGCTGCTGGACGCGGAGCTGATCAACGAGGCGTCCTTCAGCTACGAGTATTTTGAAGGGCCGGGCTATGCTTCCGTGATCTTTTCCGGCGAGTCCCATGATCCCCAGCGGGCGGCCGCCATCATCAAGGAGGAGATCCGCAGGCTGAAAGCAGCCGGCATCGACGAGAAAGCCTTTGCGCGGGCGCAGAAAGCCATCTACGGAAGGAACGTTTCCGCCCTCAATGATTCTGACAACATTGCCAACTCCATGGTAGCGCTGTACTTTGCGGGGCGGGAGCTGTTCTCTTACCTGGATACCATTGCGGAGATGAAGCTGGACGAGGTGAACGGCTGCCTGCAAACGCAGCTTGACGAAGCGTATGCGGCGCTCTCCATTGTAAACCCGATCGAAGAGGGAACGGTATGAGCTACACAGTGCAGTTCCCTGGGCTTGGCTGGAGCTTTGAGCTGAATTCCACCATGTTTTCCATTGGAAGCTTTGAAGTAAAATGGTATGGCTTTTTGATCGGCATGGGCTTTCTGCTTGCCTTTGTTTATGGTATGCTGATGTGCAGGCGCCTTGGCCTGGACCGCAGCAAAATTGTCGATACCGCCATTGTCGGCCTGCTGGCCGGCATCGTCGGCGCCCGGCTGTATTATGTCATCTTCTATCCCGGTACAAAATATTGGGATGACCCGATTCAAATTTTGTATATCCATCAGGGCGGCTTGGGTATCTACGGCGGCATCATCGGCGGGCTGATTGGCGGGATGATCATGTGCAAGATCAAAAAGCTGAACCCGCTCGCCGGACTGGATATTGCGTCGCTGGGCTTTTTGATCGGCCAATGCATTGGGCGCTGGGGCAACTATATCAACCAGGAGGCCTTTGGCGCGCCGACCAGCCTGCCCTGGGGCATGCAGAGCGTCAATACTGGCAACGTGCCGGTGCATCCCTGCTTCTTTTATGAATCGCTGTGGTGCGCGATTGGGTTTGTGCTGCTCCACTTTTTCACCACGAAGCTCCGCCGCTATGACGGCCAGACCTTCCTGCTGTATGTGATTTGGTACGGCACGGGCCGCTTCTTCATCGAAGCGCTGCGGACCGACAGCCTGTATGTGCCGGGCCTGCCGATCAAGGTGTCCCAATTGGTGGCGCTGGTGTCGGTAGCGGCGGCCGTTGTGCTGCTGATCGTGTTCCGCAAACGGACAAAGCTGACCGGCGTGGGCAGCAAAAAGGTAATGGCACACAACGGCATCACGCTGGAATCGCTGCGGGCAAAACAGGCCAGCGAGGAACCGAAACAAAAGCACAAAGAGAAAACGGAACAGGCTCCGGAAACGGAACCGGATTCCAAAAAATAGGCCAGCCGGACAAACGAACGTTTCGACTCAATTGCGGCGCAGTTTGAAGCAAAAGTTTCGATCAAACCTTTTCAAAGGTTTGCGGGGATGAAAGGGGCAGCGCCCCTTCTCGCAGTCCGCAGACTGCGAAATACCCTTTCCAGAACAAGATCAGGAGGGGAGATGCAATCGTCCGGTGGACGATTGCACCGTGGGGAACCCTATCAAGGGGTTCCCCGGTCGGCCAGCGCCGGCAGGCACACGTTGGCCACGCGCGGCGGGCAGTTTTGGAACCCCGCCACGCAGCCGCAAAGTGTATCGAAAGTTTCGATCAAACCTTTTCAAAGGTTTGCGGGGATGAAAGGGGCAGCGCCCCTTCTCGCAGTCCGCAGACTGCGAAATACCCTTTCCAGAACAAGATCAGGAGGGGAGATGCAATCGTCCGGTGGACGATTGCACCGTGGGGAACCCTATCAAGGGGTTCCCCGGTCGGCCAGCGCCGGCAGGCACACGTTGGCCACGCGCGGCGGGAGGCAGTTTTGGAACCCCGCCACGCAATCGCGCGGCACAGCGGGGTGTTCCCGCGGGGTTCGGCAAGCGCCGCACACAGCGGCACATGCCCGCGTCTGGGACAAATAAAAATTGAAGCAGCCTGCTGGGACAGGCTGTTTTCCGGTATCATCATAGATTTGGGGGATTGAAAATGGCAATACGAATTGACGGCAAAGCTGTTTCCGCCGCCGTACAGGAACGGATTCGGCTGGAAACAGAGCAGTTAAAGGCAAAGGGCATCGTACCCGGGCTGGCGGTG
>CAZFHQ010000080.1:1987-6111 GCA_964519325.1 uncultured Clostridium sp. | reverse complement strand
TCGGCCAAGACAGTTAACGATCTTGTTGTGGTTCTGAAATCGGGCCTGCGGGTGGCAAATCGGCAGTATGCCGTTCCCCCTGAGCTCTGGTCAGAAGTCAAGGCGCCGCAGGCCCGGCAAAAAAAGGAGCCGGAATCGGTTGGCAAGAGCCTGTACGCTCATTTGGAGAGCCGACGGGATGCCGGCAAACGGCTGCCGACCCGCTACACGGTTGCCGGCAAAAAGGCCAATTCCAAAATGGTGCATGCCACCGAGATTTTTGACAGGGCAAAGACTGGCCGTGCCGTATAAACAAGATGAGAGCGACAGGAGGCGTCTGCCATGGAGTGGTTGACCCTGCACAATGTTGGGTTTGGCGAGTGCGTTGTTCTGGGCGGCCATCGTCAGGAGGTCCTGATGGTGGACTGCGGTTCCCTGACGCCGAGGCTGGATCAGGATTGGCTGTTTCGGGAGTATGCGGCCGTCATCGCGGAACAATATGGGGGAGCCAGTGAGCGGAGCTTTCTGCTCTCTCATTTTCATAAAGATCATTATTGCGGACTGCCGATGCTGCTGCGCGGCAGTCCCAGCTATTTTGACCGGATCTATGTACCCTGCTGTCCGGTCAGCCGGCAGGGCGTCCCGTTACTCATGGAGCTGACAGTCCTGATCGAATCCTTTGTCAGCGGGCCGGGGACAGAAACGGTAAAGATGAACGGCGCAAGCCTGCGCTTTTTTCGGGAGATCTGCCAAATGGCAACAACCGAGGTTGTGTTTACCCTGCAGGCCGGCGACGTGCTGGAATTTGACGGGGAGCCCTATCAGGTGCTTTGGCCGCCCAAAGAGGACTATCCTTTTTCGCCGGAGCTGGAAGCCCTGGCGGCGGAGAGCGACCGGCTGCTGCAAAAGAGCGGAGATCCCTGCGCCGAGAGCTTTCTTCTGCTCAAGCGGCAGCTTTGCGACGCCTATATCCGCTGCATGGACGCCTTTGCCTATCGGACGGCGGCGGACGAAAGGGAGCGGCGGGCCTGCGTGGAAGATCTGATGCTCCTCATGGCGGAGCTGAACCGCCTGCTGCCCCGTCTCCATGTGCTGAAGGCGGCCCGTCGGGTGCGGGCGCTGCTGTGCGACCAGGCTACGGTAATGGCCGTCGGCCGCGAGATCAACGGCTCCAGCCTTGTTTTGTCCTCCCGGCGGCTGCTGCTCACCGGCGACGCAACGCCGGAAACAATGAGCCGGATCGCGCCCAGGCTGCGGGAACAGTACGAGATCGTAAAAGCGCCCCACCACGGCACGGAATCCTGCTGGTGGCCCGGCTTTGCGGAAATGGGCATCACCCACCTGCTCATCAGCAACGGCAAAGCGCGCAGCGGCGGCAAGATCGCGGCCCAGTATGCCGCCCTGAACGCGCTGCATCATTGTACCGGCGGGGACCACTGTGCCTATCTGGAGGCCGGCAACGCCTGCTGCAACGTGCCGCTGTACTGTACCCAGTGCAGTCCGGCCAACGCTGACCCGACCCAGTGCCGCCGCAACCGGTGCGGCATTTATCTTGCCTCCCGTGATCCCAGCCATCCCTGCCGCTGTACCAAAGGCCCGTCGCGCGGCTAGGCAGACGCAGTTCCCCAAATCTCCATCAGAAAGGCGGTGGCCATCATGATTTACAAGCATCGGCGCGCACTGTGGCGTGTTGCCGCGTTTGGCGCTACCATCCTGTTTGTCCTGTTTATTTTCAGCAATTCCATGCAGGTCAGCACAGCGTCCAGCGCGCGCAGCTCCGGTGTAGTGGAGCTGCTCCAGGCCGCCGCAGACGCGCTCCATTTGCCCATCGTCATTTCAGAGACAGTGATCCGCAAGCTGGCCCATTTTTGCGAATATCTTGTCCTGGGTCTGCTGCTCTGCGTTGATATCCGTCTGCTGACCAAAAACTGGTGGGCGCGCGTTTTTGCCCCCTTGTTTTTTGGGCTGCTGATCCCAGTCGCGGATGAGTGCATCCAGCTTTTCACGCCGGGGCGCAGCAGCGAGGTTCTGGATGTGCTGCTGGATTTTGGCGGCGTGGTGTGCGGCTTGCTGATCCTCACGCCGATTCTGGCAGGATTGGAGCGCAGAAAGAAAGGAAACTAAATTTGTATAATTCTTCCTCTAATGGCACAAGATAACAGCGGAGGTGGAATTTGCATGAAAGAGCAGAAGAACACACATAAAAAAGGAAGCTGGGGCGTGTGGAGCGTTTACGCTGCGTTGGGCGTTTGCCTTGTGGCTGTGGCGGCGGCAACGTGGACAACATTCCAGAGCATTTCTTCCACATTGAACGGCAGCACGCCGGATACTGCCGTAAGCGAGGCGGCGGAACAGGCCGGCGAAACGGTCAGCGGCGTTGCGGAGGAATCCTCCGCCGCGGCGGAGGCAAGCGACTCGGAAGGCCAAGCGGACGCAGAGCGCGCGCCTGCGGAGGAGGAAGAAGCCGTGAACGCCACGCCGGAGAGTCTGTCCTATCCCCTGGACAATGGGATCGTCAAGCCCTTTGGCGGCGAAACGCTGGTTTATTCTGAAACGCTGAAGGATTGGCGCGCCCACAATGGGACAGACTTCCAGGCGGAGACAGGGGAGACTGTGCTGGCTGCCGCGGACGGCACCGTGGCCAGCGTCTGCAAGGACGGGCTGTGGGGCAACGTGGTCGTGGTGGAATCCGGCGCGCTGGAGATCGCTTACTGCGGGCTGGAGGACGCCATTCCCGTATCGGAGGGCGACCAGGTGACGGCCGGCCAGGCCATCGGCACTGTGGGAGAGATTCCGGCAGAGCTGTCGGAGCAGACACACCTGCACCTGGAGGTCACCAGCGATGGAGAATACTTGGACTTCGAGGCTCTGTTGACGCCTGCCGACTGATTTGCCCGCGAGAAAAGCTGGCGCCGCTGCTGTGCGGCGCTTTTTTTGCGTATGCGGAAGTTTTGTACCGGTAAAAAGGAACCGCCGGCCATCGCTTGCGCTGCCGCGCCTGCTGTACCGGTGGTTTGCTGCTACACACGCTTTTGGTATTTCAGTTTTGTCGCCATCCCGCCACGAATGTGGCGCTGCGCCTTGTTGATCTCCAAAATGGTTTTCACCTGGTGATACAATTCCGGGTCGACATATTTTAATCGTTGACTTACATCTTTATGTATGGGAGTTACAAATCAAAATGGTCTCGCTGAGGCCAAGCGCGCCCAGCAGCCGCAGATAGATGTCGATGTTTCCATGCTGATCCACTTCGATTTTTTGCACAATGCGCTTGAGCTGAGCGTTTGTCATCTGATGCACATCAGCAA
The DNA here is from genome assembly GCA_964519325.1 of uncultured Clostridium sp. GTDB lineage: Bacteria > Bacillota > Clostridia > Oscillospirales > Acutalibacteraceae > UMGS1071. Next base: position 2,824 of record CAZFHQ010000080.1, on the reverse strand, counting down.
TGTCCTCCAGCTCCTGAAAGGTCTGCTGCAGCAGGCTCTCCAGCTGTTCTCCCTTTGTGATGTGGGAGGACACCAGCTTTAGCTCCTGCTCCAATCGCGCGGCCTCTTTTCGCATACCGCCGATTTTTTCCTGCAGCTCCTCGCGGCTGATCAGGTCGTCTGTGTACATATCCATATATTTTTGCCGAGCCCTTTGCAGTTTTGAAAGCTGTGCATGCAGTTCCTTTTCGCGGTGGAGATTTTCCTCTTTTCCTTTGTAGCAGCGCTGAAATTCTCCCACGATTTGGCGGGTCACCCGCTGCCGCTGCTGTAGGATGTTGTCGAAATACGTTTGCAGGGTGCGAATGCAGACCTCCTCGTCGAGGGCGGTGCCGTTGCAGCAGTTGTCCTTGCCATGGCCGTAATGGCCTGAGCAGATCCAGCGAATGTAGGTGTTTTTGTAGGTCCGTACAAATCGTTGGAAGGATGCGCCGCAGCGCTTGCACTTGATGACCGTGGAGAAAAGGTGCTTGTTGCTCTGGCGGCTCTTCCCGGTCTGAAAGGTCTCCCGGCGGCTTTTCATTAACGACTGTGCTGTTTCAAAGACGGCAGGGTCAATGATCTGCAGCTCCGGCCGATCGGATACCAGCCAGTCATCCTTAGGATTTTCCTTGCGCTCACCGGTAAGGAAATCGGAGATTTCCTCCTTGCCGTTGATAATTTTGCCAGTATAAATGGAGTTGGTCAAAATCCGGCAAACCGCCGTTTGGGTCCAGCGGCAGCCCCGCTTTGTTTTGACGCCCTGCTCGTTGAGCATGATTGCAATCTTCGAGGCGCCGTATCCCTCCATCGTATACC
>CAZFHQ010000080.1:0-1977 GCA_964519325.1 uncultured Clostridium sp. | reverse complement strand
ATACCAGCAGAACATTTGCCGGACGATGGCCGCCTCCGTCTCGTTGACAGACAGGTGAAAATAGTCGCCGATGATTTTGTTATACCCATAGACCAGGTTGGGGACGCGCCCTTTTTCGGCATTGATCTTTTTGCCAAATTTAATTCGTTTGGAGGTGTTGGCGCTCTCCTCCTGGGCAATGGCGCCAAAGATGGTGAGGATAAATTCGCTGTTGCCCATGCTGGTCATATTGGCCGTCAAAAACTGGGTCTCGATTCCCAGGGCTTTGAGCTTGCGTACATTCTGCAGCAGGTCCACAGTATTTCTGGCAAAGCGGGAAATATCCTTGACCACGACCAGGTCAAACAGTCCGCGTTCGGCGTCGTCCATCATGCGGAGAAAGGCTTTTCGATTCCGGATTTTTGTGCCGGAGATGCCCTCGTCCGCGTATAGCTGGACAAGGTCATCGCCGGTGCGCTTGGTGTATTCCGCGAAAAATGCTTTCTGCGCTTCCAAGCTGTTGAGCTGATCCTCTTTTTCCGTGGAAACACGGCAGTAAGCGGCAATTCTCATTGGTTCCTCCTGTAAAAACGACATGGTTTTTCTACTTCTAGTTTAGGCGATACTCTTTCCCGCATCAGGGGCTTTCTGACGTGCAGCGGTGCGCGGTCGCGAAAACAGGGCTCCATTAACGATAAAGCGGACAGGTTGGATGCCTGTCCCGCTGAATGGCGTTATCTGTCAAAATCGGTTTCTTGTGCAGACAGCGCCTTTTGTTCTTCTGCTTCTATCGCTTCCAGGATCAAACGTTCAACCCTGGGGCGGTTGACCTCGGCGAAAAGCTTGATTAAAAAATCCGCTGTTACCTCGTCGGAATTTGGATTGTGAAACCGGAAGGTTAGTTTCTGCTGCTTTGCCATTGCTGTCGCATCTCCTTTCTGATTCAGAATATGTATGTTTCAGGAGGAATAGAACTGCTGGGAAAGACAAGTTCCCATTGGTGCTTTCTTCGATGATACTGCGGCATCAATCAACCTGCACGGCGGCAGCGGGGCGGCTAAGATTCCGCCACAAAATAGCCGTTCATCCCGTCTACCTGGCAGGCGTAAAGGACGGCGGGAACCCGTTTCAGCACGGCGAATCCACGGATGGTTTCCTGGGGAAGGGTCGACTGGGATGGCTGCTCCCACGCAAGGCAGATCACATTGGCAAGAAATCGGGCGGTTTTCTGGTTTTGCCTTGGTTGCATGGAAGACGTGCTGCCGCCCAAAGCGAGATTACTGATTGATCGGTGTTGCTACATCCCGCAAACGGAACCGCTTTACAAGAAATATCAGAAGAGCGATGTCTTCTGATACCGGGCGGCTGTGCCGTCCCTTATCTTGCCAACGTCCCGTTGGATCGCATTTACCGGATTGTTCCCGTCCGGCAAATCAGGGGAAATCCCCCACGCAAACCGTTGGTTTGCTCTGTCAATCATCATAGAAGGTAAGAAGCAAATTATCGTTAACAACGAGTTGAGAAAAAGTTGAGAAAATTAGGTGTATCTCAGGCTGTTGAAGTGTACAAAGGATTTTTATCGTGATATACTAGTCAATAAGTAAAGTGGTTTCATGGGATAAGCCGTTGCGCTTTTTGTACTTGAACAGGAATGAATGAGGATTCGATAAAGTTTTCGTAATTGGTAAGAATCCTTCGGGAAACAGATTTGCGGTTCAATTTGTGTCAATAACATGTTATTGATTGACGGGATAATCTATTAGGAAGTGCAATAATGAGTCAAGATGGTTTTTATGCATTGAACTTGTCAATTTTTGTGATATACTAAAAGAGAAATTTGGATGAATTGTAGATTGACTGTGATCTGTCCGACATCATGGAATTAGTCGAAGAATCAAACGAAACCGAATGAGGAGAGAGTATCGTGGCACTTTTACAGGATTTAATCAAACAAATAGATGACGAGACGCTGCGCCAGCGGATCATGGCGGAAGTCGG
>CAZFHQ010000079.1:0-6221 GCA_964519325.1 uncultured Clostridium sp. | reverse complement strand
CTGTCGCTCAATGACGGGCAGACCCGAATCCTGCTGAAAAAACAATAGCGCCTTTGTTTTGGCGCAAAAAGAAAGGCCTGCTGTGACGCAGGTCTTTTTTGCTGTCAGTTAATAAACGTTGTATTGGCCGTCGTCGCCGTCGTCGCCGGTGTCGCCCCCGCCGTTATCCGTGTAATCGCCGGTATCGTCATTGTAGGCCGGCTCGTAATCGTCGTCGGTCCCGCCGTCTCCGGTCCAATCTCCGGTGTCGTCCTCATTGGCCGGCGGGTCGTAATACGTCGTCTCGTCATCGTTGTTGGCGGCAGTGCCTCCATCGTTATACGTTGTGTCGTAATCGTAGTCGTAGTCGTAGTTGTAATCATAATCGTTATCGTTGCCGGAATCGCTGTAGGTGGTGGTGCCGGAGCCGCCGTAGGTTTCGGTGTAGGTGGCGCCGGTGCCATAGAAGCGGGTGGGCTGGCCATACTTGTCATAGTCGGACTTGAACTGGCTCAGGGTGTAGGAGCTCTTCAGCTCCGGAATGTTGTCCTCGCCATAAATGTATTTGACCAGGATGTCAATGTTTTCCTCCAGATACGGCACCAGGACCCAGCCGCCGACATTGCTGGTCCACTCATAGAACTCGTCGTCTACCGGCAGGCGCATGGTGGTAATGTTATAATTGAGGTACGTCGGCAGGTTGGCGATCAGGCCCAGCACGTCGTCCTTCGTCATGTCGGTGGAGATCATGCTCAGAATATCGGCCAGATAGCCGTTCAGCGTGAGCAGGTCGGTGGAGCGCATTTTTTCAATCACAGCGGTGACCACCTTGCGCTGCCGGTTGGTGCGCTCATAGTCGGTGTCGATTTTGCGGATGCGGGAGTACATGCGGGCCTGCTTGCCGGTCATGTGGACCTGGCCGGCGGACAGCGCCAGGCTGTCGTCCTCGCCGGATTCCGCATTGATGACCTCGGCCTCGGCTTCGGTGATCTCCAGGTCGATGCCGCCGAGGGTGTCGATGATCGTCACGAATTTGGAGAAGTCAATGACAATATAGCGGTCGATGTCGACCCGAAAATTATCCTCCAGCGTCGCTATGGTCAGGGAAGGCCCGCCGTAAGCGTAGGCGTGGTTCAGCTTGTCATAGCTGTAGCCCGGAATACTCACATAAGAGTCCCGCATATAAGAGGTCAGCTTGATCTCCTCGTGCCGCGTGTCCACCGACATCATCATGATCGTGTCGCTGCGGCCGGTGTCGCCCTGCTGGTAGTCGTCCACGCCCAGCAAAAGGAAGTTCATGACCGCGGGGTCGTGGTACAGGTTGTCGGAGGAAATGTTGCCAAAGTCAAATTCGGTGGTGCCGGACGCGATGATGTTGCTGATGTCCTCCGAGGTTGCTTTTTCATAATTGATCTTTCCCAAGACAGTTTCTGCGTAGACGCAGCCGGCGCCAATGACAAAGCAGCAAAGGCTGAGCACGACCACAATGATATTGAGGGCGCGCCGCTTGCCGCTGAGTTTGATTTTCGCCATAAAAAAGTCACCTCTCCATTGGAATTCTACGTCTTTTCGAGAAAAAGACACATGTTTCACAGGATACAATATATCCAGTATATAAGATTCCGCAGGGCAATTAATTCTAATAAAGAATTATTCAGGTAACAAATTTGTTAAAAATAGGACAGGACAGCGGGCGATTTGACAAAAACCGTCCGCTACACCTCCTGCTCGTCCAGCGTCAGGCGGTAGGAAGGCAGGAATTCCCGCAGGAAAACGTCGGCCTCCGGCAGGCGCATTGCTTCCACCGAGGCAAGCAGGGTCTGCTCCGCTTTGCGGAATTCCTCGTTGCCCATGGCGCGCTCCTCCACGCATTTGATCAGGGCGGAGAGCTTGTCCGCCGCCTTGACCAGCGCCAGCAGCTCCGGGTCGCCCTGCTCCTCCTGGCGGATGAGCGGCGCGTATTCTTCCCGCAGGTCCTCCGGCAGCAGCGCCAGCAGCCGGTCCTGGGCCATCGTTTCCACGTCGTGATAAGCGGAACGGATGGTCTTGCTGTGGTATTTGACGGGCGTTGGCAGGTCGCCGGTGATGATCTCGGTGACGTCATGGAAGATGGCCAGGGTGGCGGCTTTTTCAGGGTCCACGCTGCCGCCGAACCGCTTGTTGCGCAGCACGGCCAAGGCATGGGCGATGACCGCGACATCCAGGCTGTGCTCACAGATATTCTCGCAGCGGGTGTTGCGCATCAGGCCCCAGCGGTTGATGTATTTCATGCGGGAGAGCATGGCGAAAAAATGGTAGGTCATAAGGGGGTCCTCCTATTCTATCTTTTCATTTTTTATTTTGCGATGGGGTGCTTCTGCAAGGCGGGCGGCGGAGACAGGCGCGCGGCCGCCCTGCCGGTTTCTATCATACCACACATTGTTTTGCGGCACAATACGGCGCTCCGACAGGGAACGGCAGGAACCGCGCTGCCCGCGGGTTGCACTTTGGCAAAGAGTTTGGTATGATAAAGATAACAAATTTTGGCAAAGCGGCCGGAGGGAGAGGGATCATGACAGCATTGCAGCGGGGAGGACGCCCCAGCCGGTGGTGGGAAAATGGCTATTTGCGGGCCTTTGTTTACGGCCTGGCGATTTCCTTTTTATGTTTTATTCCGTTCATTCTCAGTGATTCGGGTTATTTCCTGTTTTACGGGGACTTTAACGTGCAGCAGGTGCCGTTCTATCAAATGTGCCACGACGCCATCCGCAGCGGCAATCTATTTTGGAGCAGCACCACGGACCTGGGCGCCAATTTCATTGGGTCCTACTCGTTTTATCTGCTGGGCAGCCCCTTTTTCTGGCTGACGCTCCCGTTCCCCAGCGCGGCGGTGCCTTATCTGATGGGTCCGCTGCTGATCCTGAAGTTCGGCTGCGCTTCCCTGACAGGATACGTTTACCTGAAGCGCTACGCCAAGACAGTGGATGGCGCGGTGCTGGGCGGGATGCTGTATGCCTTTTCCGGCTTTTCCATTTACAACATTTTTTTCAACCACTTCCACGAGGCCATCGTGATCTTCCCGCTGGTGCTGGCCGCCCTGGACAGCTATATGTATGAGCGGCGGCGGGGCGTGTTTGCCCTGGCGGTGTTCGCCTCCTGCTTTATGAATTACTATTTCTTTGTGGGGCAGGTCGTGTTTGTGCTGCTCTACTGGATCGTGCGCATGATTTGCCGGAGCTGGCGCATTACCCCGCGGGACTTTTTGTGGCTGATGTTTGAATCGGTGCTGGGGGTCGTCATGTCCGGCGTGCTGCTGGTCCCCTCGGTCCTGGCTGTGCTGCAAAACCCGCGCGTGTCCAACCCGCCGGAAGGCTGGAACGCCCTGCTGTATAGCAATGTGCAGCGGTATGTCCACATTTTGCAGAGCTTTTTCTTCCCGCCGGATATTCCCGCCCGACCCAACTTTACGCCGGACTCCAACGCCAAGTGGGCGTCCCTTGGCGCGTGGCTGCCCCTGTTCAGCATGACCGGCGTGATCGCCTTTTTGCAGCGCAAGCAAAAGCACTGGCTGCGGGTGCTGCTGCCGCTGCTGTTCCTCATGGCCTTTGTGCCGTTCCTGAACAGCGCCTTCCAGCTGTTTAATTCCTCCTATTACGCCCGCTGGTTCTATATGCTCACCCTGATGTTCTCCCTCGCTACGGTCAGCAGCCTGGAGCTGGAGGAGGTCAACTGGAAAAAGGCGATCATCTGGACCGGCGTCATCACCCTGGGCATTGCGCTGCCGATCGGGTTGATGCCAAAAACCACCACGGAGGACGGCGTGACGACCACCACCTTTGGCCTGGAAAACTATCCGGGCCGGTTCTGGGCCTCTGTGGCCATCGCCATGGTGAGCCTGCTGCTGCTGGCGATCATCTTCGCCTATTTCCGGAAAAACCGGAAAGTCTTTTACCGGCTGCTCACCGGCGGCGCCGCCCTGATGACGCTGGCCTACGGCATCTTTTTCATCGCCCAGGGCAAGTCCCACTCCGACAGCACCCACGGGGAGATCATCCCCTACGCGCTCAACCAGGGCGCGGACCTGGAGCTGGACTTTAGCGGCGGCGTGCGCTCTGATTTTTACGAGTCCATGGATAACCAGGCCATGTTCTGGCAGATCCCCTCGATCCAGGCGTTCCACAGCATTGTACCCGGCTCTGTCATGGAGTTTTACCCCACCGTGGGCGTAGACCGCGACGTGGCCTCCCGCCCCGGCACGGACGTCTATCCCATCCGGAGCCTGCTCTCCTGCCGCTGGCTGTTCGACTATGCCTATGACAGCAAGGATTTTGAGGAGGACGGCGAGACGAAGATGCCCGGCTGGACGTATTACGACACGCAGAACGGCTATCTGGTCTATGAGAACCCGTATTACATCCCAATGGGGTTCAGCTATGACGCTTACTTTACCCGGGCGGAATACGACGACGCCAGCGAGAGCAGCCGGGCGCTGATGCTGCTCAAGGGCGTTGTGCTGGAGGAAGATGACGCGGCGGCCCTGGGCGGCGTGGTGGACAGCTATACGGCGGCCCAGGCGCCGGTTTACACCAGGGCGGCGTATTTTAACGACTGCGAGGACCGCAGGGCCATGGCCTGCAGCAGCTTTGCCTATGACAACACCGGCTTTACCGCTGCTTTTACGGCGGAGCGGGAGCGGCTTGTGTTTTTCAGCGTACCCTATGAGGCGGGCTGGAGCGCCACGGTGAACGGCGAGGCGGCGGAGATTTACCAGGTCAACGTGGGCTTTATGGCGGTGGTCGTGCCAGAGGGCGACTCGGTCATCCGGTTCGAGTATTACACGCCGGGGCTGAACGTGGGTCTGCTGATGACAGCCGGCGGCTTTGCGGTGCTGGCGGCCTACGGCGTCGTGTTCCATGTGCGCAAGGGGCGGCCCGCCAAAGGCGGCAGGCGGGTCTGACCTGCCGCTGCCGCGGCGGCGGCGCGCTCCCTTTAAAAAAATGTTTACAATTCTGTAGTTGTACTTTTTGTCGATTTTTGATAAAATTAATAATTGTGAAACCGGTCTGTCATGACGGGCTTTTTGGCAGCCCCGCCTGCCTGCAGCCAATGGCCGCAATGGAAACGGGCCGGAAAACTTTCCAGCATAGGGGATAATACCGTATGAAGAAATTGAAAAAACGGACGGGAATTTTGTCAGCCTGCGTGCTTACCGCGGCATTGGCCTGCGCCGTGCTGGCCCCGCAGGCCGCGGCGTATGAGAGCGTCAGCGGGGACACGGGCGCGGATAGCTCCGCGACGGACAGCGCCGCCAGCCGGTATAATCTGGCTTCGGAGGACTGGGATGAGCTGCTGGGCGTGACCAGCGAATCCGGCGCTGAGAGCCAGGCCGCTTCCGCGTCGGAGAGCGCCCTCGGCTCCGCTTCTGAGAGCGCCGCCGCTGCCGCGGCAGCCTCCGAGACAGAGTCCGATGCGCTGGAGGAAACGATCACAAATCTTTTCGGCGGCAACGCGTCGTCTGACGGCGGCATCTCTCGGATTATGATCGTGGGGATCATCGCCTTTGCGCTGGGCGCGATCGGCGTAGCCTTCTTCATTTATTCCCAGTTTATTTACAAGGCTAAGCTGCGCCGCCGGCAGGAGGAAGAACATGGCGAGCGGCTTGGGTCGGAGCTGGACTATGAGCTGGGCGAGGAGCCAATGCAGTTAGACTTTAACGAGCAGCAGACCGGGCAGGAGCCGGAGCCTCGCCAGACGGCGCCGGAGGAGCGGGAGGATTTCTTTGACGACTTTGAACGGCAGACCAAGATGAAGGAATCGCCGGACGCCCCGACCACCCTGAGCCAGGACGACAAGAAGCGGCTCGACGAAGTGGATTGGGACGACTTTTTCAAACAAAACTGACAGTGAGCAGACGGATCCCGTCTGCTTTTTTTATTGACAAATGGGGCGCGTTGTTGTAAACTAAAATGGCTATCCGCCGCGTTGGACACAAGGCGCCCCCTGGGACGATGTGCGGCGGCCGCAGGGAACAGGAAAGACAGATTTTTTGCAATGTCGCTATAGCTCAGCTGGATAGAGCGGCCGCCTCCTAAGCGGCAGGCCGGAGGTTCGAATCCTCTTAGCGACGCCAGAAACAACGCCGAAAGCCTTTATTTTCAAGGGTTTTCGGCTTTTTTTATTTTTTCCGGCAGTTTAAGTTTGATACGGCTTCATACACTTATGCTTGGACAGTTAGCAGCATTTTGTGTTGGCAGCTCTCACGG
>CAZFHQ010000078.1:0-6246 GCA_964519325.1 uncultured Clostridium sp. | reverse complement strand
GAAACTCGGCGCGTTTCCCGTCAAACGGGATGCGGCGGACACCGCCGCGGTAAAAACAGCCGTTTCTCTGCTGGAGGAAGGCCGGGTCGTCGGCATTTTCCCGCAGGGGGGCTGCGTTGCGCCGGGCGTGCCGTTTCGGGCCAAAGCGGGGGTCGCAATGCTGGCGCAGAAAACGCAGTCGCCTGTTCTGCCGGTTTGGATCGATTACGGAGAAAAAACAGCCGTGCGCCAGCCGGTACAAATCCGGTTCGGCGCTATGATTCCCTATGAGCGATTTGCCGGATTGTCGGGGCATGGTGCCGTTCGGGAGATGACCCGGTATCTTACAGATCAGATGAACGAGCTGGGAGGTGTTTAAATGGGTATCACAGTTGCAAAATCAGCTGGGTTCTGCTTTGGCGTGGATCGGGCTGTTCAGGTGGTGTATTCCCTTTTGGAGCAAGGGGAGAAGGTATATACCCTGGGGCCGATCATCCACAATCCGCAGATGATCGCGGAGCTTGGCGAGCGGGGCGTCACTATCCTCGATACGATAGAAAACGCGCCGAAGGACGGCGTGATCGTCATCCGAGCCCATGGCATTCCCCGGGAAATCACTGACACGTTGGAACGGGGCAACTACCGCTTTGTCAACGCGACCTGCCCCTTTGTTTCCAAGATCCATTCCATTGTGGAGCATGCGGCGGAACAGGGCCGCGCCGTCTTTATTTTTGGCGATCCCAACCACCCGGAGGTCATTGGGATCCGGGGCCACTGCGATGGCGAATGTTTTATTTTTCAGGACCACAAAGCATTTGATATTTTCACCAATAATTTTCCGGATTGGAAAAATAAACCTGTGACAGTTGTCGTACAAACCACTTTTCAAGTCGCAGAATTTAAAAATTGTTTGAAAATCCTGAAAAGGGTATATACAAATGCAACGATTTTTGATACAATATGTAATGCAACTGTTAGTCGGCAATCGGAAGCGGTGGAATTGGCAAAAAATTCCGATTTAATGGTGATAATTGGCGGAAGACACAGCTCCAACACGGTGAAGCTATTTAACGTGTGCAAAGACCTGTGCGACACTGTTCTGATTGAATCAGCCGATGAACTGCCCTTGGAAAAAGTGCGGGCAGCAAATAACGTTGGCATTACAGCAGGCGCGTCCACACCTGCGGCAATTATAAAGGAGGTACTGCATATTATGTCAGTAGAGAAAAACGAGGAAATGAACGAAAACTTTGCGGAGATGTTGGAGGAATCTTTGAAGAGTTTCGATACCAATGATAAAGTTCACGGAGTTGTTGTCGGTGTTTATCCAAACGAAGTAACTGTTGATGTTGGAAGAAAGCAGGCTGGTTTCATCCCTGCAAACGAGCTCTCCTCTGATCCAAACGCGAAGCCGGAGGACCTGGTAAAGGTTGGCGATGAGCTGGATCTGCTTATCATGCGCACCAATGATCAGGAAGGTACCATCATGCTCTCGAAAAAGCGTCTTGACGCGCAAAAGGGCTGGGAAGCCATTGCCCAGGCAGAAGAAGACGGCACAGTTGTGACCGGCGTCGTCACCGAGATCATTAAGGGCGGCGTAATCGCAGTCACAAACGGCGTGCGCGTGTTTATCCCCGCGTCTCAGGCAACTGCTTCCAGAGGTGATTCCCTCGACGCGCTGCTCAAGAAGGAAGTTCAGTTCCGCATCATCGAAGTGAACCGTTCCCGCCGCCGCGCGGTCGGTTCCATTCGCTCCGTCCTCAAGGACCTGAGAAAAGCCGAGGCTGAAAAGTTCTGGGAGACCGCGGAGGAAGGCAAGGAGTATGAGGGCGTCGTCAAGTCCATTACAAATTACGGCGCGTTTGTTGACCTGGGCGGCATCGACGGGATGGTACATATCTCCGAGCTGTCCTGGAGCAGGATCAAGCACCCGACAGAAGTAGTCAATGTTGGCGATACCGTGAAGGTTTACATCAAAAAGCTGGATCGCGAAAACAACAAGATTTCTCTCGGCTACAAGAAAGCGGAGGACAATCCATGGGAGATCCTCAAAGAGAAATATCCAGTTGGCACTGTGACCGACGTTACCATTGTCGGCATGACTTCCTTCGGCGCTTTCGCCCGTATTATTCCCGGCATCGACGGTCTGATCCATATTTCTCAGATCGCAAACAAGCGGATCGAGAAGCCGCAGGATGTTCTGAAGATGGATGAAGTTGTCAAGGCGAAGATCACCGAGATCGACTTTGATAAGAAGCGCGTCAGCCTGTCCATCCGTGCAATACTGCCACAGGAAGAAGCTGCGCCTGCTGAGGAAGCTGCGGCCGAGAACACGGCCGAGAACGCAGCTGAGTAACCTACGTTTCCAAAAGATAGGCACAAGGAGGATTCTTTGTGCCTTTTTGTAATGTGCGCATATTTTTTTGATTTGCCGACTATTTGTAGTATTGTGCCAGTATGTTTTGCACAATCTACAAGCAGAGGGTGAGTTGATGAGAAGGCGTGTTCGTCCATTGTCCCGCAGGCAGGCGCGCGTCCGGCGGTGCGTCAAGATATGCGCGGCGCTTTGCCTAGTCCTGGCGTTTTTTATTTTTGTCAGTGTAAAATTAAAGCCCATGATCCAAAGCGTCACGAGCGGCATTGCAAAGCAGATGATGGTCTCCGCCATTAACAGCGTTGTGCTGCGGGAACTGGAGGAAAGCGGATATCAGTACGACGACTTTGTCAATGTGGAACGGGACAGCGGCGGCGAGATCCAGGCGATCTCCCTCAACATGGTCAACGTCAACACGCTGAAGTCCAACATCTCCCTGACCATTCAGGAGCAGCTTGGCGACGCCCAGCAGCAGACTGGCGTGCCGATCGGCACGCTGCTGGGGATTGATCTGCTGCGGGGCCACGGCCCCAGGATCCCGCTGCGCGTCTCGGCCTTGAGCAATATCACCGTCGATGTGAAAAGCGCCTTCGATTCCGCCGGGATCAACCAAACGCGGCATCAAATCTATCTGGAGATCACCACCGGCGTGTATTCCTATCTCACAGGGGTCTCCGCCACGACGGATGTGACGACGGCCATTCCCGTTGCGGAAACAGTGATCGTGGGCGAGGTGCCGCAGACCTACGCCAGCCTCTCCGCCGGCCTGGAGCAAATTGCGGGCGCCGCCAGCGGCGCAGGCTCTTAAATCAAACAGCAGGAGGAACCAACATGACACAGGACGCTCCCTTTCTTGCGGCGAAGGACCGCTGCGAAGCGTTACGGGCGCTGATCAATTACCACAATCAAAAATATTATGTGGAAGACAACCCGGAGATCGACGACTTTGAGTACGATATGCTCTATAAAGAGCTGCAGGAGCTGGAGGCGGCATACCCTGCTTTGCTGACAGCAGATTCACCAACGCAGAAAGTCGGCGGGGCAGTCATCAACCTGTTTACCCCGGTCGAGCATCAGGTGCCGTTGGAGAGCCTCCATGATTCCTTCAATACAGAAGAACTGCTGGATTTTGACCGTCGGGTGCGTTCGGTGGCGGAGGACCCTGTTTACATTGTGGAGCCAAAGATTGATGGGCTTTCTGTGGCGATCGAATACCGGAACGGGACGTTTTTTCGCGGCTCTACCCGGGGCGACGGCAGGGTGGGCGAGGATGTGACGGAAAATATCCGCACGATCCAGAGCCTGCCCAAAACGCTGCCGGAGCCGGTGACCATTGAGGTGCGCGGCGAGGTCTATATGTCCAACGCCACGTTTCTCCGCCTGCGGGTGGAGCAGGAAAACAATGATGAAAAGCCGTTTAAAAATCCACGCAACGCGGCGGCTGGTTCCCTGCGGCAAAAAAACGCGGCGATCACAGCGAAGCGTTCCCTGGACATTTTCCTGTTCAATATCCAGCAAATTGATGGGAAGGAGATCACCGAGCATGACGCTTCCCTGGAATATTTGAGAGCCCTTGGTTTTCCCGCAATGCCGTTTTATTACACCTGCCGCTCCATGGAGGAAGTGCTGGCACGGGTAGCGGAGATCGGGGAACAGCGAGGCGCGCTGGACTTTGCCATTGACGGCGCGGTCATCAAGGTGAACAGCTTTGCCCAGCGGGAGCTGCTGGGCAGCACGGCCAAATATCCCAAGTGGGCGGAGGCCTATAAATACCCGCCGGAGGAAAAAACGACCACTCTCCTGGACATCGAGGTCAATGTGGGCCGCACCGGCGTGCTGACGCCGATCGGCGTGTTCCAGCCGGTGACACTGGCAGGCACTACAGTCAGTCGGGCGACGCTGCACAATCAGGATTTTATTCTGGAGAAGGGCGTGGGCATCGGCGATACCGTTGTGCTGCGCAAGGCGGGCGATATCATTCCGGAGGTCGTCTCTGTGGCGGAGCACTGCGCAAACAGCACGCCGTTTCTGCTGCCGACCAAATGTCCTTCCTGTGGGGAACACGTCCTGCGGGACGCGGAGGAAGCGGCGACCCGCTGCACCAACCTGGATTGTCCGGCACAGTTTTTGCGGAGGCTGATCCATTTTTCCTCCCGCGACGCCATGGATATCGACGGACTCGGCCCGGCGGTACTTGAGCAGCTTGTATCAGCCGGCAAGCTCCGCTCCTCCGCCGATCTATACGACCTGACTGTGGACGACATCAAAGGCCTGGATCGTATGGGCGAGAAATCCGCCGGCAATTTGATTGCGGCGATTGCGCGCTCCAAGAAAAACGACCTGAGCCGCCTGCTGTATGGCTTTGGAATTCCGCACATCGGCGCAAAGGCCGCCAAGCTCCTTGCGGACCACTTTCATACCATGGAGCGGGTCGCTGCGGCGACATCGGAGGAGATCGCCGCGGTGGAGGGGTTTGGCGATGTGATGGCGCAAAGCGTAGAGAGCTTTTTTCGGCTGCCCCACACCCATGAGATTTTGGAAAAGCTGCGGGCAGCCGGGCTCAATATGGAATCCACCGCTTCCGTGATCGACCGGCGGCTGCAGGGGATGACCTTTGTGCTGACCGGCACACTGCCCACGATGACCCGTGCCAAGGCGGGCTCTTTGGTGGAACAGTATGGCGGCAAGGTTTCCTCCAGCGTTTCTAAAAAAACCACCTATTTGCTTGCGGGCGAGGATGCCGGCAGCAAGCTGGAAAAAGCCAACGCCCTGGGCGTCACAGTGATTGACGAAGCGGCCTTTTTGGCAATGCTTCAATGAACAGAATCAAATTTACAAAGAACATCTGATCGCTCAGGTGTTCTTTTTTTGCGCAAATGGAAATTCCGGGCCGTTGTTCTAATCCTGCCGGATTGTCCATAAGATTACTTAGAAAGGGGACAAGGTGCTTATGAGTAAACGATTTGATACAGCGCTATCAGCGCTTTGTGACGCGATCAGCACACCGCTGTACCGCCTGCCGCCGGAGGTGAAGGAACAGGTCTGTGAGATCCGGCTGCGGGTCAACCGGCCAGTGTGTCTCTGCACCCGGGAAGGCATCCATTTTGTCGGTCGAGACGGCTCTGTGTCACGGCGGCTCTCGGCCCAGGCGTTGACCACGAACCGGCAGGATCTGCAGGAAAGCTTCCGAGTTCTATGCGGCTATTCGGTCTACGCGCATCAGGAGGAGATCCAGAACGGGTTTGTTACCTATCTCTGCGGCCATCGGGTCGGCATTTGCGGCACCGCGGTCGTGGAGCACGGCACGATCCGCAGCATCCGGGATATCACCTCGATGAACGTGCGCGTGGCCAAAGAATCCTATGGCATCGCGGATCGCCTGCTGAAGCGGCTGGGCAGCAAGGTGGAGCAGGGCCTGCTGATCGCCGGAAAGCCAGGCTGCGGCAAAACAACGATGCTGCGGGACCTTTGCAGGCAGCTGGCTTCCGGGACGCTGGGCGCCCCGTGGAAGGTCGCCCTGGTGGATGAGCGGAGCGAGGTTGCCGGCGTGTGGAACGGAGAGCCGCAAAACGATATTGGCCTGTGCTGTGACGTGCTGGACGGCTACCCGAAAAGCGAGGGGATCCTGCACGCGATCCGCTGCCTGTCTCCCCAGGTGATCCTCTGCGACGAGCTGGGCAGCTTCCGCGATACTGCCGCGGTACTGGAGGGTGTGCGTGCCGGCGCCGCAATGATTACCACGATCCATGCCGGTAGCCTGGAGGATGTCCTGTGCCGTCCTCAAGGACGGGCTCTGCTGGAGACCGGCGCGTTCCGGTATCTTGCCATGCTGGACAGCGTATCGGAGTTTGGCAGGGTGCAGGAGGTTTATGACGTCAATGGGCTGGATACTT
>CAZFHQ010000077.1:0-6257 GCA_964519325.1 uncultured Clostridium sp. | reverse complement strand
TGCCGCCTACGTCAAAGAGAAGCTCCGCTGCGGCGGCGTCAAATATACCCGGGGCAGCCGGCCGGTGCGCCGGGTGGCGGTGGGCTGCGGCGCCGGTTCTTCCATGGTGTTTGACGCCATCAGCTGCGGCGCGGACGCTTTTGTCACCGGCGAGAGCCGGCACCACGAGCTGCTGGCGGCGCTGGAGGCGGGCCTCACCATGGTGGACGCCGGCCACTTCAACACCGAGGACGTGGCGATGGAGCCGCTGGCGCAAAAGCTGCGGGCAAGGTTTCCCGCTGTGCTGTTCCAAAAGTCGGTGTTGACCGAGCCGACGCGCTATGTGTAACTGATTCGGAACCTACAGGGAAGGAGGGAACGCGATGGCGCTGGACGGGATTTTTTTGCGCCATCTCCGGCAGGAGATCGCGGCCGCGGCGCAGAACGCCAAGGTGGATAAAATTTATCAGCCCAACCGGGAGGAACTGGTGCTGTCGCTGCGCACCCGCTATGATACGCACAAGCTGCTGCTTTCCAGCCGGGCCAACAGCGCCAGGGTCCACTTTACCGCTGAGAGCATCGAGAACCCCAGGCAGCCGCCCATGCTGTGTATGCTGCTGCGCAAGCGGCTGGGCGGCGCCAGGCTGGTCCAGGTGCGGCAGAACGGCCTGGAGCGGGTGCTGTTCCTCGATTTTGACGGCTACAACGAGCTGGGGGACCTGACCCGCATGACGCTGGCTGTGGAGATCATGGGGCGCTACAGCAATGTCATCTTCCTGGACAGCGGGGGCAGGATCATTGATTCCCTCAAGCGGGTGGACGAGGAGATGAGCTCAGAGCGGCTGGTGCTGCCCGGTTTGCCATACCGCGCGCCGCCGCCCCAGAACAAGCTGTCCTTGCTGGAGGCAACGCCCGAACAGGTACTGGCCGCCATGGAGCGCGCTCCCCGGCAGCGGGAGCTTGCCGGCGCGCTGCTGGACGTGCTCCAGGGGGTGTCGCCGGTGGTGTGCCGGGAGCTGGAAAGCCGCGTTTGCGGCGCGGGCAGCGCCGTTTTGGGGGAATGTGACGCCGCCGCGCGGGAAAAGCTGCTGCGGGAGCTGGAGCGCCTGCGCCAAACCGCGCTGGCAGTCAGCGGCGCGCCCCACATGGCGGTCAACCGCGCAACGGGCAAGCCGATGGACTTTTCCTTCCTGCCGATCGCCCAGTATGGGGAGATGGCCCGGTGCGTCCAGCCGGAGAGCTTCTCCGCCCTGCTGGATTCCTTTTACCGCGAGCGGGACCGGCTGGAGCGGATGAAGGTGAAAACCCAGGGGCTGAACCGCCTGCTGGCTACGGCGGCGGAGCGGCTCAGCCGCAAGATGAACGCCCAGCGCGCCGAATTGCAGCAGTGTACCCAGCGGGAGCAGCTTAAAATCTGCGGCGACCTGATCAGCGCCAATTTGTACCGCATCCAAAAGGGCGATACCGTGGCGGCGCTGGAGAACTTTTATCAGGCGGGGCAGCCCATGGTGGCGGTGAAGCTGGACCCGCTGCGCACACCTGCCCAGAACGCCCAGAAGTATTACAAGGAGTACCGCAAGGCGAAAACGGCGGAGGAGAAGCTCCAGGAGCAGATTTCCATGGCGGCGCGGGAGCTGGAGTACATCGAAACAGTGCGGGACGCCCTGAGCCGTGCCGCCACCGAGCAGGAGCTCGCTGAGATCCGGCAGGAGCTGCTGGAGCAGGGCTATGTGCGTCAGCAGCGGCAAAAGAAGCAGCAGAAGGTCCGGTCGCCTGCGGCCCAGCCGCCCATGGAGTTTCGCTCCAGCGACGGCTTTCGCATTCTGGTTGGCCGCAACAACCGCCAGAACGACCGCCTGACCCTGAAGCAGGCGAACAACAACGACCTGTGGCTCCATGTAAAGGATCACCCCGGCTCCCACGTTGTCATCCTGTGTGAGCGGCGGGAAATTTCAGAAACAGCTGTGTTAGAGGCGGCCCGCCTGGCGGCGTATTTCAGCCGGTGCCGGGATTCCGCCCAGGTGCCGGTAGATTACACGCAGATCCGGCACGTCAGCAAGCCAAACGGGGCCAGGCCCGGCATGGTGATCTATCGGGATTATCAGACGGTGTATGTCACGCCGCAAATGACGGCGGCGGACCAATCGTCAGAATCATAGGAGGAATGATTGTGGGTAGTAAAATTTTAGCGTTTTTTTCCATGGGGCTCAGCTTTGCCGCCACTGTGCTGCTGCTGATCGCCGCTTTTGTGCCAACGCCGCAGACCCTGGGCCAAATGGCCACCCTGACCCTTTGCATGGCAGGCTGCGGCTTGTTCCTGCTGGCGCTCCGGTTTAATATCACCGCGCTGCGCCATGACCTGACTGAGCGCATGGCCATCCCCAACGCGGGGCTGATCCTCGTGTCTTTGTTTTTGCTGTTTATTTTTGTCCGGCATTTCGTCGTGATCCCACAAATCGCGATGTACTTTGTGCTGGGCGGGTTAGTCGCCTGCTTCCTTGTGATTTTCATCGCCTACTGGGTCATGCGGAGAAGGAACGATTGATGGCGCGGCGGATCGGGAACATGACCTTAAGGGAACGCGGCGGCGCTGCCTTTCTGACCTTCCCGCAGCTGGAGGCGCTGGGCTTTGTGCGCCACAGCTTTTCCACCCGTCTGGGCGGCGTCAGCCAGGGGGAGTTTGCCGCTATGAACCTCTGCTTCCGCCGGGGCGACCCGGACGAGAACGTGCTGGAAAATTACCGGATCTTCTGCGGCGCAGTGGGCTATGACCTGCACAGGCTGGCCGCTTCCGCTCAGGATCATCATACGGTGGTGCGGCGGGTCACGTCGGCACAGGCGGGGGTGGGCATCCTCCGTCCAAGGGACATGGAAGGCGTTGACGGCCTGATCACCGACGAGCCGGGCATGGTGCTGGTCACTTATCACGCCGACTGCACGCCCCTGTATCTGGTCGATCCGGTCAGGCGGGCCATCGGCCTGTCCCACGCGGGGTGGCGCGGCACCGTGGCCGAGATGGGCAGGCGCACCGTGGAGGCGATGACAGCCGCCTTTGGCAGCGACCCCAAAGACCTGCTGGCGGCCATTGGCCCCTCAATTGGCCCCTGCTGCTACGAGGTGGACGGCCCTGTCATGGAAGCGGTGCGGCGCCTTGCTTATGTGCCGCAGGCGGCGGTGCTCCAGCCCAGGGGGAACGGCAAAGCCATGCTGGACCTTTGGGAGCTGAACCGGCGGGTCCTGGCGGAGGCCGGCGTGCCGGAGGAGCGGATCACCGTGGGAAAGGTGTGTACCCGCTGCCACAGCGGGCTGCTGTTTTCGCACCGGGCGATGGGCGCCAAACGCGGCGGCATGGCGGCCATGCTCTCCATCAGGCCGGAGGGGGAGGCGGGCGCGCCATGACTGGAACAGCGCGCTGCCTGCTGTGTCCCCGGCGCTGCGGCGCGGCAAGAGAATTACGGCGCGGCGGCGGCTTTTGCGGCATGGGGACGCTCCCATCGGTGGCAAGGGCCGCGCTGCATTTTTGGGAGGAGCCGTGCATCAGCGGCAGCCGAGGCTCCGGCACGGTGTTTTTCACCGGCTGCGCCCTGCGGTGCGTCTATTGCCAAAACGCAGAGATCGCCACAGACGCATTTCACGGGAAATATTTCACGCCAAAAGAGCTGTCGGATTTATTCTTCCGCTTGGTGGAGCAGGGCGCTCACAATATCAATCTGGTGAACCCCACGCACTTTGCGCCGGCCATTGCCGAGGCCCTGGCTTACCGCGCGCTGCCGGTGCCGGTGGTATACAATTCCGGCGGCTATGAGCTGCCGGAAACGCTGAGAATGCTGGAGGGCCTGGTGGATATTTATCTGCCGGACCTGAAATACGGCGCCAGCGAACCGGCCGGGCGCTACTCCCACGCGCGGGACTATGTGGCGACGGCTCTCGCGGCCCTGGAGGAAATGGTGCGGCAGCGGGGCGCGCCTGTCTTTGACGGGGACGGCATGCTGCGAAGCGGCGTCCTGGTGCGGCACCTGCTGCTGCCTGGCCAGACCAAAAGCGCGATGGCGGCGCTGGACCTGCTGGCGGAGCGGTTCGCCGGTCGGGTTTTCGTCAGCCTGATGGCCCAGTATCTGCCCTGCGGCCGGGTGGACGGGACCCATTATGCCGAGCTGAACCGGCGGGTCACCCGGCGGGAGCTGGAAAAGGTGGAGGACCATCTGTTCTCGCTTGGGCTGGAGGGCTTTGTCCAGGAGCGGTCGGCGGCGGAGGCGGGGTTTATCCCGGCCTTTGATTTTTCCGGCCTGGAATAATGGCCGCGGCGGCGCTGGAACGCGACAGAAAAAGGGGAAAATCTGCGGCGGCTATTTGCATCTTTCCACAAATTGTGCTATACTAGATTTGGATTTTGTATTTTGGAGGATTCTTATGGATGAACTGAAAACGATGTGCGCCAAGGTGCGGGAGAATGTGGTGACCGCCATTGGCGCGCTTGGAGTCGGCCATATTGGCGGCAGCCTGTCAATTGTGGATCTGCTTGTGGTGCTTTATGAGAAACACATGCGCGTTGATCCATCCAATCCAAACATGGAAGGCAGGGACCGGCTGATTGTCTCTAAGGGACACGCCGGTCCGGCTGTGTATGCGATTTTGGCGGAAAAGGGCTTTTTTGACAAGTCCTGGCTGCTCACCCTGAACCGCTCCCACACCAAGCTGCCCAGCCACTGCGATATGCACAAAACGCCTGGCGTCGATATGACCACCGGTTCCCTGGGGCAGGGCTTTTCCTGCGCGGTAGGCGCGGCCCTGGCCTCCCGGCTGCGGGGCGACGGCGCGACGATCTATACCATTATCGGGGACGGGGAAAGCCAGGAGGGGCAGATCTGGGAGGCGGCCATGTACGCCGCGCAGCAGAAGCTGCCGAACCTGATCGCCTTTACCGATTATAACGGGATGCAGATCGACGGCGACCTTGACGACATTTGCAGTATTGCGCCACTGGCGGATAAATGGCGCGCCTTTGGCTGGAATGTGATCGAGGTGGCGGACGGCAATGACGTCAGCGCGATTGATACCGCCATCACCTGCGCCAAGGCGGCGGACAAGCCGACGATGATCATTTTGGACACCATCAAGGGCAAGGGCGTTTCCTTTATCGAAAAAATGGGCTACAGCAACCACAGCATTACCATGACAGAGGAGCTGACCCAGAGCGCGCTGGCCGAAGTAAGGGGGGAGAACTAATGGAAATTCGCCAGGTATTATGTGCGGAGCTGGAGCGGATGATGACGGAGAATGAGAACATCGTCGTCATTGATTCCGACCTCTCCAAGCCCAACGGCACGTTTCCGCTGCGGAGCAAATTCCCGGACCGCGCGCTGGATGTGGGCATTGCCGAGCAGAACATGGCGGGCATTGCGGCCGGCCTGAGCAGTTACGGGTTTATCCCGTTTATCAGTTCCTTCACCCCGTTCTCCAGCAGGAGGATCTGCGACCAGATCGCCGTTTCCATCGCTTATTCCGAGCAGAACGTCAAGATCATCGGCTCTGACCCTGGCATCTGCGCCGAATTTAACGGCGGCACGCACATGAGCATGGAGGACGTGGGCGTGCTGCGCAGCATCCCTCAGCTGGTCATTTATGAGGTGGTGGACGCCAACCAGTTCCGGCAAGCCCTGCCCCAGATCGTCGATTATAACGGGCCGGTCTATATCCGGATGTTCCGCAAAACCATTGACGACGTGTTCACCGACCCAGGCTACAAGTTTGACCTGTTCCGCGCCGACACCCTGCAAGCTGGCGGCGACGTTTCCATTTTTTGCAGCGGCATCATGGTGCAGGAGAGCCTGAAGGCCAACGAGCTGCTCAAGGCCGAGGGCATCCAGGCGGACATCGTCAGCGTACACACCGTCAAGCCCATCGACCGCCAGGCCATTGTCGCCTCGGCAAAAAAGACCGGCGCGGTCGTCACCGCGGAGAATCACAACGTCATCGGCGGCCTGCGTTCCGCTGTGGCGGAGGTGCTGGCCGAGGAATGCCCCACGCCGCTGCGCGCTGTCGGCGTGCAGGACCGCTTTGGCCAGGTCGGCAAGCTGCCGTTCCTCAAGGAGGAGTACGGGATGCGCGCCGAGGACATTGTCGCGAAAGTCAAAGAGGTCATGGCGCTGAAAGCGTAAACCTTGCCGCACAGAATTCCTCAAAAACAAAAAAGCCTTGGCGAACGCCCAAGGCTTCTTTTTTTTGCGCCGATGAGAGCCGGCGGGCCTTCCCGCCCCAGATTTGCCGCCCCGATGATG
>CAZFHQ010000076.1:4963-6319 GCA_964519325.1 uncultured Clostridium sp. | reverse complement strand
CGCGGAGGAGTTCGGCTTTGCCACCGGCCCGCTGGTGGCCATGGGCTGCGTGATGATGCGGGTCTGCAATCTGGATACCTGCCCCATGGGCATCGCCACCCAAAATCCGGAGCTGCGCAAGCGGTTTTGCGGCAAGCCGGAGCATGTGGAAAACTATATGCTGTTCATCGCCCGCCAGCTGCGGGAGATCATGGCAAAGCTGGGCTTCCGCACAGTGGAAGAAATGGTGGGCCGCAGCGACAAGCTGGAGCGCCGCCACAACATGAAGATTGGACGGGCGGATATGGTGGATCTTTCGCTGATCCTGAACAACCCGTATATCGACAGCCCCATGCGGCATTTTAATCCGGCGGACAGCTATGATTTCGCCCTGGAGAAAACCGTGGACGAATCGGTATTCTTAAAGGAAATGGGCGCGGCCCTGCAAAAGGGCGAACCGGCGTCCATGGAACTGAAAATCAGCTCCACCGACCGCGCCCTGGGGACCATTTTCGGCAGCGAGATCACACGGCTGCACGGCAGCGCCTTGCCGGAGGATACCTACCGCATCAAGTGCTACGGCGGCGGCGGGCAGTCCCTCGGCGCGTTCATCCCCCAGGGGCTGACCATGGAGCTGGAGGGCGATTCCAACGACTATCTGGGCAAGGGGCTTTCCGGCGGCAAAATTATTGTATATCCGCCAAAGGCGTCTGTCTTTGCGGCGTCAGAGAATATCATCATCGGCAATGTGGCGCTCTACGGTGCAACGGCGGGCAAGGCGTTTATCTCCGGTATCGCGGGCGAGCGGTTCTGTGTGCGGAACTCCGGCGCGCTTGCCGTTGTGGAGGGCGTGGGCGACCACGGCTGCGAGTATATGACCGGCGGGCGGGTCGTTGTGCTGGGCCGCACCGGCAAAAATTTCGCGGCGGGCATGTCCGGCGGCATCGCTTATGTGCTGGATGAAAAGCGGGACCTCTATTTGCGGGTGAACAAAGCCATGGTGGAGATGGAGACTGTCTCCCAGCCCCATGAGATCGAGGAGCTGAAAAGCCTGATCGAGGCCCATGTGGCGGCCACCGGCTCTGCCAAGGGCGGGAGGATCCTGGCGCATTTTGACGAATACCTCCCGTATTTTAAGCGCATCATGCCCCATGATTACAACCGGATGCGCAAGGCGATCGCCAAGGCGGAGGAAACCGGCCTGCGCCACGACGAGGCGGAAATCGAAGCGTTTTACGCGGTGGCACGAGCATAAAGGAGGAGAACAATGGGAAAACCGACAGGATTTTTAGAATACGCAAGGCAGGAGAATCCGGCGGAACCTCCCCTGGAGCGGATCCGCCACTTTCAGGAATTTCACCCCATGCTGGAGGAAGA
>CAZFHQ010000076.1:3665-4953 GCA_964519325.1 uncultured Clostridium sp. | reverse complement strand
GGAAGATGCCCGCCGGCAGCAGGGCGCCCGCTGCATGAACTGCGGCGTGCCGTTCTGCCAAAGCTGCGTGGAGCTGGGCGGCATGGTGACCGGCTGCCCGCTGCACAACCTGATCCCGGAATGGAACCATCAGATCTACCAGGGGAATTGGCGGCACGCGCTGGACCGGCTGTGCAAGACCAGCTCCTTTCCGGAATTTACCGGACGGGTATGCCCCGGCCTGTGCATGGCGGCCTGTACCTGCGGCGCCAACGGCGACCCTGTCACCGTGAAAGAAAATGAGCTGGCACTCATCGAATACGGCTGGGCGCACGGCTATGTGCAGCCCCGTGTTCCAACAGTGCGCACCGGCAAGCGGGTGGCGGTGGTTGGCTCCGGCCCGTCTGGCCTGGCGGCGGCGGACCTGCTCAACCGGCGCGGGCATCTCGTCACCGTGTATGAGCGGTTTGACCGCATCGGCGGCCTGCTGATGTACGGCATCCCCAACATGAAGCTGGAAAAGCACATTGTAGACCGGAGGGTCGCGCTGCTCAAAGCGGAGGGGATCGCCTTCCGCGCCAACGCGGACGTAGGCAGGACGATTCCGGCCGAGGAGCTGCTGGAAGGCTACGACGCCGTTGTGCTGTGCTGCGGCGCTTCCAACCCGCGGGATCTGGACTGCCCGGGCAGGGAAGCGGAGGGGATTTGCTTTGCGGTGGATTTTCTCCGGCAGAACACCAAGAGCCTGCTGGATTCCGGACTGACAGACGGCGCGTATCTTTCGGCGGAGGGGAAAGATGTGATCGTAGTCGGCGGCGGCGACACCGGCAACGACTGCATTGCCACCTGTATCCGCCACGGCTGCAAGAGCGTCACCGCCTTGGAGATGATGGCTGAGCTGCCGGCGGAGCGGCTGCCCTCCAACCCCTGGCCCCAGTGGCCCCGGGTGCGCAAGACCGACTATGGCCACGAGGAAGCCATCGCCGTGTTTGGGCATGACCCCCGCCGCTACCAGACGACGGTCAAGGCGTTCCACGCTGATGAAGCCGGCCGCCTCTCCGCTGTGACCATCGTCAGCCTGGAGCCGCAAAAAGACGAAGCGTCCGGACGGGTTCGCATGGCGCCTGTTCCTGGCAGCGAGGAAACGCTGCCCTGCCAGCTGCTGCTGATCGCCGCCGGCTTTTTGGGCAGCCAGCCCTATGTGGCGGAAGCCTTTGGCGTGGCGCTGAACCAGCGCACCAACGTGGAGACAGCGCCGAACCGCTATCAAACCAACGTGGATAAGGTGTTTACCGCAGGCGACATGCAC
>CAZFHQ010000076.1:0-3565 GCA_964519325.1 uncultured Clostridium sp. | reverse complement strand
TCCAGCAGGGATGGCGCCTGTTCGGCCATCTTTGCGATGATCGCTTCGCCGTCCTCCTTGGTCTTGCCCTTGCCGGAGAGGTAGATCTTGATCTTCGGCTCGGTGCCGCTTGGGCGGACGATGAGCTTGTTGCCCTCAGCCAGACGGAACTCCAGTACGTTGGACTTTGGCAGGTCGATGACGGACTCCACACCGCCGTCGACCCGCTTGGAGGCCTGATAGTCGCTGGTGCCGACTACATCGTAGCCCGCGAAGGACTTCGGCCCATTCTGGCGGAGATTGTCCATGATGTTGCGCATCTGGATCATGCCGGACTCGCCCTCGAAGGTAAAGGTCAGCACCTTGTTGAGGAAATAGCCATAGGTCTGATACAGGTTCTCCAGCGCGTCGACCAGCGTCATGCCCTTGCGCTTGTAGTACACAGCCATCTGGCAGATGAGCATGCTGCCGTCAACGGCGTCCTTGTCGCGGACATAGCCGCCGGACAGGTAGCCATAGCTCTCCTCAAAGCCAAAGATGTAACGCTCCTCCTGGCCCTTTGCTTCCAGAATGGCGATCTGGTCGCCGATGTACTTAAAGCCGGTCAGCACGCTGATGAGCTGGACGCCGTAGTGCTTTGCCACTTCGTCGGTCAGGTCGGTGGAGACAATGGTCTTGACCGCCACAGGGTCCTTCGGCATTTTGCCTTCTTCTATGCGGCTCTTGGAGATGAAGTCCAGCAGCAGCACGCCGACCTCGTTGCCGCTGAGCAGCTTGAACTCGCCGGTCTTTGCGTCCTTCACAGCAATGCCAACACGGTCGCAGTCCGGGTCGGTGGCCAGCAGCAGGTCAGGCTGCACCTTTTCGCACAGCTCCAAGCCCTTTTGCAGCGCTTCCCGAATTTCCGGGTTCGGGTAGGGGCAGGTGGTGAAGTTGCCGTCCGGCATCTCCTGCTCCTTAACGATGGTCACGTTCTTGATGCCGATGCGGTCGAGGATGGTGGTGACGCAGCGTCTGCCGGCGCCGTTGAGCGGGGTGTAAACAACGCTGAAGTCCGTGCCGGTGCAGTCGATGATGCTTTCCTGCTGTACCCGCTGGAGGAACGCCTCGGTGACCTCCTCCGGAATGGTGATGATCATGCCGTCCGCCACGGCTTTGTCGTAGTCGGCGTGCTTTACGTCGGCAAAAATATCCAGCTTGTTCATCTCTGCCAAAATGCCGTCGGCCATCTCGGCGGTGACCTGGCAGCCGTCGCTGCCGTAGGCCTTGTAGCCGTTGTATTTTGCCGGGTTATGGCTGGCGGTGATGTTGATACCGGCGTCACACTTGAGGTAACGCACGGCAAAGGACAGCGCCGGCGTCGGCATCAGCTCCGGATAAATGTAAGCCTTGATGCCGTTGGCGGCCAGCGTCGCGGCGGATTCCTTTGCAAAGACGTCGGATTTGATCCGGCTGTCATAGGCGATGGCCACGGACGCGCCGGGACCGATGTGATTCAGGTAGTTGGCAAGGCCCTGCGTTGCCTTGCGCACCGTATAAATATTGATGCGGTTGGTGCCTGCGCCAATCACGCCGCGAAGACCCGCGGTGCCGAAGGCCAGGTCCTGGTAGAACCGGTCGTTGATTTCTTCATCCTGCCCCTGGATGGAAGCCAGCTCTACGTTGAGGTCGTTGTCTTCCAGATCCTGCGCCAGCCATCTTTCGTATTCTGTCATAGCTATCTCGCCTTCCTTTTCATATTGAAGTGATCCTATGGCGTTTGCACATCCAATGCAATCCATTCCATTGGATATCCACATACCAATCTACTCTTAGAATATCATGCAACTTGCAGCATGTCAATGTGGGTTTTTGTAAAATTTTTGTACACTATAATAATGACCGGCGCTGTTTTGTGCAAAGCACTCAATCAAGTGCGCAGCTTGACCAAATTCGTGACGACCCCCTTGTCGGTAATGTCAATGATCCCATAGCTGTTATCCCGCAGGGAGCCGGGGTTCATCCAATAGAGGCCGTCGCAGTAGCCGGTTTCTGGCCGGTGGGTGTGGCCGAACAGAACAATGTCCGCGCCCAGCTGCCGGGCGTGAGCGTCCAGGTCCTCCAGCGTGTACTTGACCCGAAAGGCGTGGCCGTGGGTGAACAATAGCTTTTTCCCCTCCAGCGTGATGGCGTCCTCAATGGGGAGATCACAGCAGCGGTCGCAGTTGCCGCAAACCTGATAGAACGCCTTGTCCGGGTGTTCATACCTGGCATATTCCAAATCAGTTGCGCCGTCGCCCAGATGGATGACGACCTCGGCAGTCGGCTGTTGTTCGATGGCCCGTTCCACCTTGCGGCGGGCGCCGTGGGTGTCAGAGAGTACGAGAATACGCATCAGCAAACCTCCTTTTCCAATTGGTATTGGTACTATTTTACAGGATTTCTTCATAGATATAAATATCTTTTTCTGAAAAAGTTTCACGGTGGAGGTTTTGATTATGGGGCAAAATGAGTTGGAGAAGCTGTTGCGTGCCGCGTCGCAGCGGCTGGGGATGTCGCCGGAGGAATTGAAGCAGGGCGCGGCGGAGGGTCAGCTCTCGGAGCTGATCCGCGGCATGGACCCGGTGGACGCCCAGAATTTGCAGCGGGTGCTGGGCGACCGGGAGGCGGCGCAGAAGATACTGGATTCCCCGCAGGCGCAGGAACTGATGAAGCGGCTGAAATTAAACGGCTGAGGGAGCGGGTACGGTGGACGATTTGGCAGGGAAGATCAATGCGATTTTGAACGACCCCCAGGCAATGCAGCAGGTGAGCGCCCTGGCCGGTATGCTGGGGAATTCCGGCGGGCAGCAGGCCCCGCAGGCCCCGCCGGCCAACGCGCAGCCTGTGGACAGCGGCGCGCTGGCTAGCTTGGGCAGCCTGGGCAATTTGGGCGCGCTGGCCAATTTGCTTGGCGGGCAGCAGAACCAGCCTGGCCAACCGCCCGCAATGAACAGCGAAACGATGCAGGCCGTGCTGCAGATCATGCCGCTGCTGAACAGCTTCCAGCAGGAGGACGATCAAACCAGACTGCTCCACAGCCTGCGGCCGCTGCTCAGCCGGGAGCGGCAGAAAAAGCTGGATGAAGCGGCGCGGATGATCAAGATCTTCCGGCTGCTGCCGCTGCTCAAATCGAAAGGGATCTTGTGAGGTGCGCTATGGCAATGGATCAGGAAATGCGGAAGATGCAGCAGGACGCGGTCCAGCGGGTCAATGAGATGCAAAGCCGGGCAAAGAAGCATTTGCGGGAGGAGCCGCCCCGCGCGCCGGAAGAACAAGCGCGGCCTGCGCCCCAAAACAAGGCGGAGCCGCCGGCTGACGCCCCGCCATCCACGCTGTTGGACGGCTTGATGCGGGACAGCGAACGGACCTTGATTTTAATGCTGACGCTGCTGCTGTTCACAGAGAACGCGGACACATCGGTGATCTTTTCCTTATTATATTTAATTTTATAGGGGCTGGCCGGCCTGGTATTGGCTGTGCCGCCGCTTACAAAATAAGCGCCGCGGGAGATGAATTCCTGCGGCGCTTTCTGTCTGGCGGAGATGGTGGGAGTCGAACCCACGCG
>CAZFHQ010000075.1:0-6334 GCA_964519325.1 uncultured Clostridium sp. | reverse complement strand
CCAACACCGGCGGCCAGTCCTCCAAGGCTTCTCCAAAGGGCTCTGTAGCACAGTTTGCGGCAGCCGGTAAGGAAACCAAGAAGAAGGATCTGGCAGGCATCGCGATGACCTACGGCAACGTTTATGTTGCTCATGTCTCCATGGGCGCTGACAGGAACCAGTGCCTCAAGGCATTCCTGGAAGCGGAAAACCACAAGGGTCCGTCCGTCATCATTGCTTACGCGCCTTGCATCAGCCACGGTGTAAAGGGCGGCCTCCGCGGCGTACAGAACGTGGAGAAGAAGGCGGTTGCCTCCGGTTATTGGAAGCTCTTCCGCTACGATCCAAACCGTGTCGCAAAGGGCCTCAACCCATTCCAGCTGGACAGCAAGGAGCCATCCGAGAGCTATCGCGACTTCCTGATGAGCGAGGTCCGTTACAACTCCCTGACCCGTGCCTTCCCAGAGCGTGCTGAAGCACTGTTCTCCGCCGCCGAGAAGGACGCTGCGATCGAGTACAGACAACTGAAAGCAAAGTCAGACGCTGACCTGGTTCAGTAATGCCTGATCCCTAAATACAGCTAACATAGTTCACCCCCGCTGGGAATTTCCGGCGGGGGTGATTTTTTGCGCAAAAACAGCCATCGCCGGTTTTGGCAATGGCTGTGCTGTTCTTTATGGATGGTGTTTACCGTTCGTCGATTTTCTTGTACTCCCTGCGGCCTTTCACCGCGCGGTATGCGGGACGGATGATCTTGTTGCTGTTGATCAGCTCCTCCATGCGGTGGGCGCTCCAGCCAGCGATTCTGGCAATGGCGAACAGTGGGGTGTACAGCTCCGGCGGCAGGTTCAGCATGTGATAAATAAAGCCGCTGTAGAAGTCCACATTGGCGCTGACGCCCTTGTAGATTTTCCGCTCGTCGCCTATGACGATGGGCGCCAGCCGCTCCACGCGGGAATAAAGGCCATATTCGTCGTCCATGCCCTTTTCCTCAGAGAGCCGCTTGACACAGGAGCCCAGGAGCTTGGCTCTTGGGTCCGAGAGGGAATAAACGGCATGGCCCATGCCGTAGATCAGGCCGGAGTGGTCGAAGGCTTCTTTCCGGAGGAGCTTGCGCAGGTAGTTGCTGATTTCTTCCTCGTCGTTCCAATCCTGCACGTTCTCCTTGATATTGTCGAACATCTGCACTACTTTGATGTTGGCGCCGCCGTGCTTTGGGCCTTTGAGGGAGCCGAGCGCCGCCGCAATCGCCGAGTAAGTATCGGTGCCGGAGGAGGTGACCACATGGGTGGTGAAGGTGGAGTTGTTACCGCCGCCATGCTCCGCGTGGAGCACCAGCGCCAGATCCAGCATCTTTGCTTCCAGCGCGGTGTAGCTGCCGTCGGCACGGAGCAGGTGCAGGATATTCTCCGCGGTGGAAAGCTCCGGCTTGGGCGAGTGGATAAACAGGCTTTGGTCATTGTAATAGTGGCGATAGGCCTGGTAACTGTAAACCGACATCACCGGGAAGCGGGAGATCAGCTCCAGGCACTGCCGCAGCACATTTTCAATGGAGGTGTCATCCGGCCTCTGGTCATAAGAATACAGCGTGAGGACGCTGCGGGCCAGCGCATTCATCATGTCCCGGCTTGGCGCCTTCATGATGACGTCGCGGGTGAAGTTCTTCGGCAGGCTCCGGTAAGAGGAAAGCACGCTGTTAAACTCGGCCAGCTGGTCCCTGGTGGGCAGCTCGCCAAACAGCAGCAGATAGGCGGTTTCTTCAAAGCCGAACCGATCCTCCTCCAGGAATCCGGCGGCAAGGTCCTCCACGTTGACGCCGCGGTAATAAAGCCGGCCTTCGTCCGGGATCTGACGCCCCTGCTCATCCGGCAGGAAGTTCCCTTCGTCATCCAGCTTATAGGCGTAAATCTCCGAGATCTCGGTCAAACCCGCCAGCACGCCTTTGCCGTTGATGTCACGCAGGCCGCGTTTTACATCATACTTGCTGTAAAGGGACGGCTCGATCTTCTGGCCCGCCTTCACTTCGCCGGCCCAATGATCGATCAGCTTTTCACACAATTCCATCGTTATGACTTTATCCGCCAGCTTAGACAGCACCGGCGAAATCTTATCAAAATCTCTCATCCGTATCGGCTCCTTTCCAAAATGAATTCTCCGATAAGCAATCCTTCCTAACCTTACAAAAACTTTTCAAGCTCACATCTCTTGAAAATTGTTAAAGCCCTGTTGCTATTGTACCACAATTATTGATTTATAACAAGAAAGTCTTTTCTATTTTTTTCTTTTTGTGAAATTCCGTGTTTCTATCTCTCAAAAATAGGCAATTTGCCGAAGCCTCTATCCTGCGCAATCGTTCCGCATTCTGCCAAAAATGCACAGCCATCGGCCATATCCTGCATGACGCTTCATTTTTCAGCAAACAACACCGCCCGCACCGGCGCGGCGTCCATGCCCGCCAGCTTCAAGGGGAGCGCCGCCAGAAAATAGTCCCCCGGCTCGATCCCCTCCAGCGCCAGCCCCTCTAAAATGGGGATGCCCGCGCCCAGCAGACAGCGGTGTACCGACAGTTCCGCTTCCTCAGAGGACGTCAGCGCGACGCCGTCTGTCCCCAGCAGCATAACCCCGCCGGCCGCCAAAGCCGCGGCGCCCTCCTCGGTCAGCACCGGACGGCCCGCCGCCTGGAGCAGTAGCCGCCTGCGGCAACGGGGCAGCAGCGCCCGCACAGCCTGCCCTGTAACAGCGCCGGCGACAGAAACAACCGTGCAGGGGCCAACCATCGCTTCCAGCGGCAGCGCGGCGGCGTCAGCGCCGGACGCAAAAACGTGGCGCGGGGCGTCGATATGGGTGCCGTTGTGGCAGCACGCGGAAAAGGCGGAGATATTGTAGTCCCCGCCTGCCGCAATCGACGAAAGCGCCTTCCGTGCCGGCGATGGGTCGCCTGGATAAACGGCTGCGGAAAACAGCTCCCGTGTAATGTCATACATCTGTATTCCCGTGTTCTCGTTCCAAATCATCGCTTTAATAATACCGCACAACAGACACGACCTTGCCCAGCACGATCACATCTTTGCTGTAGATCGGCTCAAAGGCGGGGTTTTCCGGCTGGAGCCGAATGCAGTCCGGCTCCCGATACAGCCGCTTGACCGTGGCCTCGTCTTCAATGAGCGCCACCACGATCTCGCCGTCGTCCGCAGTCGAAGTCTTTTCTGAAATGACATAGTCGCCATCTAAAATGCCGGCATCCTTCATGCTTTCTCCCCGCACCTCCAGGGCAAACAGCTCCTTGTTTTTGTAGTGCTCCGCCGTAAAGGGGATATAGCCTGTGATCTCCTCCACCGCCAAGATGGGGATACCGGCCGTAACGCGGCCCACGATCGGCACCTGGGTGGTCTGCTCCTGCCCTTCAATGCGGATCGCCCTGTTCAGGCCAGCCTCCCGCGTGATATAGCCCGCGTTTTCCAGCGCCCGCAAATGGCCGTGGACCGTGGAGGTAGAACTCAGGCCGGTGGCGGCGCAGATCTCCCGGACAGTTGGCGGCACGCCATATTCCATTCGTTCTTTTAAGAAGTCATATACCTTTTGCTGGCTTTTTGAAAGTTTTTTCATGTTTGCCGCCCCTTATCCTAGTATGGTTCTATTTTAGTATACCACAAGCCAACAGAAAAAGCAAACAAATGTTTGACGTGAAATTATACAAAAACAAATTGATTTCTTTTAATTACTTGTTCATAATGTATTAACAATTCCATGTGATTCCAGGTTTATAATAACATTGTATTCACGAGATGGAACCGCACCAACTCAGAGTACATTGTTCTACCCTCCTCAATATAACCCTTCAAGCGAAGAAGGAGCCTTGTGATTGCTCGCAAGGCTCCTTCTGTTTTTGCGGGTTTACTTTTTTGTGTTTTTCGCGTCATATTTCCGCACCGCGTCCCGCACATGCTGGGCGCTCTTGCTGTTCTGCTTCGCGGCTTCTTTTTCCATGAGTTTTTTGCGGATCATGCGCAAGATCGCCATTAAGATCGGAAACCCAAACGCCACGCAAATCACAACAATCACAATCGGGTTGGAAAACACTGCGATCACATTGTCCATTGCCTTCACCTCATTGATTCAAAATTTTCGTCTATCATCGTATGCTTGAACTGCTGAAACAGCTGTTGGCGGTGCCTGATGTGCCCATAGCAATACTCAAACATGCTCTGGATGATCTCCATCTGGCTTTCCTTTGGCAGCCGCTTAACGCCGTGACGGGGCTTGTAGAGCAAATACATGGGGAACCCGCCGGACTCCACCGGCAGCAGAAACTCCGTGTGCAGCACCGCCGCGCCGACCTTGTGATAAAACGCCAGCCGGCGGCGCTGGACCTCCGCCTTTGCCGGATCGCTCCCGTCCACCTTTTCCGCGCACAGCAGCAGGCCGTCGTAGGCGCCGCAGTATTTTTGATAGACCGCCTCAAACAGCCGCTGGCCATAACCTTTGCCCTGAAACTCCGGCAGCACGGCAAAAAGGTCCAGCCAAACGGTTTTGCAGCTGGGGATGCTGTAAGTGGTCGCGTAACCAATGCGCTGCTGGTCTGATTCCCGCTGATACAGCAAGATCTTATACTTATCCTTATTCACCATCTGCATAAACTCCCGGAGCTGATACGTCTCCTCCCGCGGGAACTGTTTGCGGATCAGGTCATACACGCCCGCCAAATCGCCATAGCCCCCCAACGTGAGCCGCAGCGTTTGATCGGCCGCCTTCTGCTGTATTTCCTCCTGCATACTGGCACGCTTCCCCTTTCCAGTTCTTCTTCGCAACATTATAGCACACATTTGCATAGAACGCACGAACTATTTCAAAAATTTTAAAATTTACCAAAGGCGCGGGGCAAACCCCTCTGCCGCGCGGCGTTTTGCGGGCCGCACAGAACCTGTTTACCCCGACGCGCCTTTGTGGTACAATAAACGCAGTTGACTTAACACAGAAAGGATGCATCCTATGCGAACCCGTATTTTCTCCTGGCTGGCCGGCCTGCTGGCCATCGCCATGACCGCCGCTGCCCTGACCGGCTGCGAGCTTGATTTTTCTTTGGAGGACGCACCCGCATCCCAGGCGGCATCGTCCGCCGCCGCAAACGCCGCGGCCTCCGGCGACCTGCAGGTCTACTATCTGGACGTGGGCCAGGGCGATTCCGAGCTGATCCTTCTGCCGGACGGCGACACGATCCTCATTGACGCCGGCGACCGCGCCTGCGCCGATTCCATCGCCGAAGCGCTGGAAACTTATGGTGTGGAGGACATCGACCTCCTCATTGCCACCCACCCGCACGCCGACCACATTGGCGGCATGGCGGCCGTGATAGAAGCCTTTGACATCGGCGCCATCTATATGCCGAAAACCTCCGCCAGTATGACGCCCACCACCGCTACCTATGAAACGCTGCTGGAAACGATTGCGGACCAGGGCCTGAAGGTGAAAACCGGCAAGGCCGGCGTGACCGCCTATGACGAGAACGGCGTTACCCTGGAATTTTTGGCGCCGAACAGCGGCGACTACGGCAACCTGAACAACTACTCCATTGTGGCAAAGCTGACTTACGGGAAGACCTCCTTCCTGTTCCTGGGTGACGCGGAACAGCAAAGCCTGAACGAGATCCTGCGGGCTGGCTATGACCTGCGCTGCGACGTGCTGAAGCTGGGCCACCACGGCAGCTCCAACGCGATCTCGCAGGAATTGCTGGAGGCATGCCGGCCGGACTGGGGAATCATCTCCTGCGGGACCGGCAATTCCTACGGCCATCCTCACCAGGAAGCGCTGGCGCTGCTGCAAGCGTTTGACGTGACTGCCTACCGCACCGACGAGGACGGCACCATTTTGGCAACCAGCGACGGCGCTGCCATTGAGTTCCAGGCCGGCCTGCCGTCGGTACTGCCTGCCGCATAACCATTATGACAGAAGGGAGCGCCAACCGCATGGAACCTCCAGCCAATTTCTTTTCGGCGGACTGCTATGAGCAGGCCGATTTTTCCAACTGCAAGCCGGTGTCCGAAACGATTGCTGGCAAATCCTTCCGGAACTGCCAGTTCACCGACGGGGATTTTCGGGATGTGATCCGCTTTTCCAACTGCACCTTTGACCACTGCGCGTTCGATCAAGCCTGCTGCAACGGCGTCCGGCTGGAAAACTGCGGCTTTCTGTCCTGCTCCTTTCGGGACACCTCCTTCTTTGCCGCCGCCTTCCACCAGTGCAAAACGACCGGCTCCGATTTTCTTCGGGCAGACTTTTCCGGTGTGGAAATTCTCGGCGGCAACTGGAGCTACACCAACCTGCGGGGACAGCAATTCACCAAGGCGGACCTTCACAG
>CAZFHQ010000074.1:0-6410 GCA_964519325.1 uncultured Clostridium sp. | reverse complement strand
GCACCGCGCCGACCGAGCAGCCCATCCCCTTGCAGTCCAGCACCAGCACGGCGGGGGTGCCTGTGGCGCAGGCCACCGACCAGCTGCTATGCTCCGGCGTAAAGCCTACGCCGTCATAATAGCCCATGGCTCCCTCCAGCACGGCGACGTCCGCCGCAGCGGCACGCTTTTGCAGCAGCCAGCACAGCATTGGCGGCGCCGCGAAAAAGGGATCTAAATTCCCGCTTTCCGCGCCGAGCACCTTGCTGTGGAACATCGGGTCGATATAATCCGGGCCGCATTTCAAGGCCGCGGCCTTCAGCCCGCGGTTTTGCAGGCAGCGCAGCAGGGCGCATGTCACCGTTGTCTTCCCGCTGCCGCTGGAGGCTCCGGCCAGCAGCACCCTACGCATTGGGATCCCCCCGAAAGGAGATGATGAACACCGGACTTTGGGCCGCCAGCCGGTGATACCGCCCCAGCGCTTCCCCGCGGGCAGCCTGGAGCTGTACCAATTCAAAGTCCCGGATGGGCAGGGCGCCTTGCAACGAGGAAACTGCCGCGAGCGTTTCCAGTGTGACGGCATTCAGCACCACGCGCGCCGCCGGATTTTTGGCAAACACGACCGATAAAATCTCTGCCAGCCGGCCGCCGGTCCCTCCGAGAAAAACCGCGTCCGGCGGAGGAAGCTGCGCCAGGGCATCCGGCGCTTCCCCTTCCGCCACCGTGAGATTGGACAGGCCGAATTTCCGCTGGTTTTCGCGGATCAGCGCCGCTGCGGCGGCGTTCCGTTCTACCGCGTAAACATGTTTTGCGGCAAAGGCCATCTCGACCGCGACGGAGCCGGTACCCGCACCCACATCCCAGCAAACCGCCTCCCTGTGCAGCCGCAGCTTGGCAATGGAAACGCACCGCACCTCGCTTTTCGTCATGGGAACCTCGCCCCTGCAAAAATCGCCGTCCGGCAGACCGATCATCATCGCGTCGCGTCCATGGTCATGCTCGATGAGCATCACGCTCAGCGGCGCAAACGTCTGTCCGGCCAGCTCCGCCGCCGTCCCCGTCACGATCCGCTCTGTTTCATAGGAGAGGTTCTCCCCCACATGGACGGTCACGCCGCCAAAGCCCAGCTCGGTCAGCGTTTGGCAGAGCGGCGCCACGTTGCCGCCGGTGAGGGCAAACACCCGCTTGTGCCGCCGCACCGCGCCGGCCAGGTCCGGCGACCTGCCGTGAAAGCTGATGGGGTACACATCCTGCCAGGGGATCTGCAGGCGGGCGCAAAAATAGTGGAAGGAGGAAACGCCGCAATGACAGGTGATCCGGCAGCCTTCCAGCAGCGGCAGCAGCGCCGCCGTGCCGCTGTAAAATCCAACATCGCCGGAAAACAGCACCGCGACACGCTCCTGTGCCGCCGCCTGGATTTTTGCCGCGATGTCTGTGTTTTTGTGGGAGACAAACGTCTCCTTACCATCGGCAAAGGGCGCCACCATCCGGCGCGCGCCAATGAGCAGCTCCGCCTCGGCGATCGCCTGGCGGGCCTCGCCGGTCAGCAGCGCCGGGTCGCCCGGCCCAATGCCGATCATCGCTACCTGTTTCATCGCCATCCCTCCAATTCTTTCAGCAATTCCGCCACTGAAATTCCATCCTCGTCCGTGGGCCGTGTGAGCACCAGCGGCACCGCGCCAACGGCTTTGGCTGCCGCTATTTTTTCTGGAAAGCCGCCTGCCGCGCCGCTTTCCTTCGTCACTAAAACTTTCGCGCCAAACCGCCGCAGATGACGCAGGTTTTCTTCCAGCGTGAACGGCCCCTGCCCGCTGATGATCCTTGCCGGGT
This sequence comes from uncultured Clostridium sp., assembly GCA_964519325.1. Taxonomy (GTDB): domain Bacteria; phylum Bacillota; class Clostridia; order Oscillospirales; family Acutalibacteraceae; genus UMGS1071. Next base: position 4,601 of record CAZFHQ010000074.1, on the reverse strand, counting down.
CATATCCCAACGCGACAGCCTGCTCCACACCGGTCGGCAGAATCCGCAAGGCACACCGGCCGGCAAAGCCTGCCACCGATGTGAATTCCGGCAGGAGCTTGCTGCCCGTGGTGAGCAGGAACGGGCCGAGATGCCCGTTGAGAAAGGCCACCGCTTCCGCTGCGGTGCCGCACAGCGTACAGCCGGTCAGTTCGCTTTTTTCCCGCACGATCCGCACATACCGCTTCTGGGCGCGGCGGCAGGCAGCCCGCAGGTTTTCGCTCACCGCCTGGGCATAGGGGTGGGTGGCGTCGACCGCCGCACGGCAGCCGGATTGCTCCAGCAGCTCAGCCATCTGCTCTGCCGTTTGCCGCCCGGATACCACCCGCAGCCACGGGGATTCCGGCAGCAGCAGCTTGCCGTATTCCGTCGCCACACATACAGTGGTCGGCAGCTGACGCTCCGCGCAGTATGCGGCGATCTCCCGCCCCTCGCTGGTGCCGGCAAACAGCACCAGCTCACACATTGCGGTATCCCCTCGGCGTGACCAGCTTGCCGCCGATCACCGCCGTTTGGCTGTTGCCGACAAATACGGTGGTAAACATATCCACCTCGGCGTCCCGCAGCTCTGCCAAGGTCAGAATACGGGCAGACTGCCCCGCCCTGCCAATCTGCCGCACATAGCCGCAGCAGGTCCCGCCGCTCTGGTGGCGGAGAATGATGTCGCAGGCCCTTTGCAGATGATCCCGGCGCTTTTTACTGGCGGGATTATACAGGCACAGGACAAAATCCGCCGCCGCCGCGCAGTCCAGCCGCGCCTCGATCTTTTCCCAGGGCGTGAGCAGGTCGCTGAGACTGATGACGGCAAAATCGTGGGTCAGGGGGGCGCCCAGCACCGCCGCGCCGCTGCACGCTGCCGTCACGCCGGAAACCACCTCGATCTCCAGGGGCGGGTACTGCTGCGCCACCGTATACGTCAGGCTGGCCAACCCGTAAACGCCGCTGTCGCCGGAGCAAACCAGCGCCACGGTATGCCCCGCCAGCGCTGTTTCCACGGCCAGGCGGCACCGCTCGGCCTCCTGTTTCATGGGGGTATCCAGATACCGCTTGTGCGGGAACAGGGACTGCATCAGCCGGACATACACCGAGTAGCCGATGACCACATCGCTCTCCCGGATCGCCGCCTGGGCCTCCAGGGTCATATTCTGTTCGTTTCCGGCTCCAAAGCCAACAATGTATAATTTCATCTCAAAACTCCAACGTGATCTGCTTCTCTGCCACTGCTATGGTCACACCGTAACAGGCAGTCTTTTTGACGAGCAAACGGTTGCCGCCAAGGGCCGCGCTCCGCTCACAGACATTGTCCACACCGACGGCGGATTCCACAAAAGCGGAGCCGCTGAAATCGCCGGGAACCGCCAGCAATTCCGCCGGAGAATAGAACATCGCCGGCAAACGATGGCACGCGCAGAAGGCCAATAGCCCCGTTTCGTCCCGCTTTTTGTCAATCGAGCGGACCTCGCTGACACGGTCCAGAGATAGCCCAGCGCTGCCAAGGGCCGCTGCCGCCGCCGCTTCGATCTGCTCCTGCATAGCGCCGCGTTTGCAGCCGACGCCCAGCACCAGATTGGCCGGAAACAGCCACAGGGTATGGGCAAAAGGCTGGGCCTTTTGGTGAGAAACAAGGATCCCCAACGGCGCGTCCGCGGAAAAGGGCGGCGGCTCCCCTACCGTGGGGTAATCGCTGGCAAAGCCCACCGGCTCGCCTGCCAGCACAGCGGCAGAAATCTCCTTGGCCAGCGCCTTGTCCTCCCAATGCAGACGGTTTGCCTGGGCGAAGAGATCCACCGCGAATTTGTCGTTGAGATCGGTGGCGGTGGTGATGACCGGCACAGCGCCGATAGCTGCGGCGACCCGACGAGCCAGGGCGTTGCCGCCGCCCACATGGCCAGACAGCAAGGAGATGACAAACTGTCCCCGCTCATCCACCACAAGGACAGCGGGATCCCGCCGTTTGTCCCGCACATGGGGGGCGATGGCCCGCACGGCAATGCCGCAGGCCCCGACAAAGACCAGCCCTTCCACAGCGGGAAACAGGGCCGCCGTTTGTTCATACACACTGGCAAAGGGCCGGATGCCCGTCTGAACCGCCCGCCTGCTGCCGTAAATTTGCGCTTCCGGCAAGGCGGCGGCAACGCGCTTTGCCACCTCTCCCCCCGCTTTGGTAAAGCAAAGCACCGCATAGCCGCTCATGTCGTTGCCTCCCGAAATTCCGTTGAGAAGGATTTGTCATACAGCTTGGAGAGGGCATAGTCGTCGCCGAGAAAATCACCCACCACAATCAGCGCCGTTTTGCGGATGCCATGTGCCTCCGCCATGCCTGGCAGGTCCCGCAAAGAACACCGGATCACTTTTTCGTCCGGCCAAGTGGCCTTATAAACGATGGCGCAGGGGGTAGTTTCTGCATAACCGCCCCGCAGCAGCTCCGCCTGTAATTCTTTTGCCATGGAGGCGCTGAGGAAAATCACCATGGTGGCATGGTGCGCCGCGAGGGAGGCGATCCCCTCCCGCTCCGGCACGGGGGTGCGCCCCGCCATGCGGGTGATGATGACCGTTTGCGAAACCTCCGGCAGGGTGTATTCCGCCCGCAGCGCTGCCGCCGCGCCGCAAAAGCTGCTGACGCCGGGGCAGACCTCGTAGTCCAGTCCAGCAGCATCCAGCCGGTCCATCTGCTCCCGGATCGCCCCAAAAACGCTGGGGTCGCCGGTGTGGAGCCGCACCGCCAGCCGGCCGGCCTGCCCGGCCTCTGTCAGCACCGCGATCACCTCGTCCAGCGTCATGACGGCGCTGTTATAAATTTGGCAGTCTGGCTTGGTCTGCTCCAGCAGCGCCGGGTTCACCAGAGATCCGGCATACACCACCACATCCGCCTGGGCAAGCAGCCGCTGCCCCCGCACAGTGATTAAATCCGGCGCACCGCTGCCGGCCCCCACAAAATAAATCATGTCCATCCCTCCAGCCATGGTTCCGCCGGCTTCGTTACGCCCAGCAGCCCGTAAACATTAGAAAACACCGCCGCGCCAATTTCCAGCTTTCCGCCGCCGCGCCGCTCCAGATGAAACTGGATGCGCTCTGTCAGCGCCGCCATGGTCGGCTCCAGCACGCCATTTGCCCGCAGCACCTCCAATGCGGCGTCTGTGGTCACACAGTCCAGCACCTGGCACAGCACCGCCGGCGCCACGCCTGCCCGCAGCCCGCAGGCAGCCAGGGCTTCCATCCGGCCGTCGGCATAGCGGGAATGGGTCTGCAAAATGCCAGCGCCCACCTTGCACAGCTTGCCAATATGCCCGATCAGCAGCAGACGGGAAAAGCCCAGCTCCACAGCGATGTCAATCGTATCGCCAATAAAATTGCCGCACTTGACCGCCGGTTCCGGCAGGCTGGGAAAATGGTCGCGCAGAAAGTCCGCGCCGTAATTGCCGGGGGTCACCAGCAGAAAATCATCCCCGGCCGCCTTGCGGACCCGACATTCCGCCCGAATCGTATCCACCAAGGCCCGCTCACTCATCGGCTCCACAATGCCGCTGGTACCCAGGATGGAAATGCCGCCTTCAATGCCCAGGTAGGGATTCAAGGTCTTTTCCGCCAGGGCAGCGCCAGCCGGAACCTCAAGGACAACGGAAAGGCCCCCAAAGTCCTGGAATTCCTCCTGTACGTCAGCGACGGCTTCCCGGATCATCCGTCTTGGCACAGAATTGATCGCCGCCGCGCCCACCGGCTGATCCAGTCCCGGCTTTGTCACCCGTCCTACGCCCAGCCCGCCGTCAACGGTGACCGCGCCGCCCTCCTGCCGCCGCACAGTGGCATAAACCAAAACGCCGTTGGTGATGTCCGGGTCGTCGCCGCTGTCTTTTTTCACAGCGCACCGCGCCCAGCCGTCCCCGCGGGCCGGTTCCAGCACCGGCAGGGTCAGCGGTACGCCCCCCGGCGTCAGCAGCGTCACAGCGCCCGCCTGCCCGCCGGAGAGCAGCATCCACGCCGCGGCCTTGGCCGCTGCCGCCGCGCAGGAGCCGGTGGTGTAACCGCACCGCAGCTTTTTCTGATTCTGATAGACAAATCGCTCCACGTCGTCCCTCCGCAAAAAAATCCGCACCCTGCGGCGCGGATGAAGGAATATGGGATGAAGCGGCCCTTGCAGGCAAACGCCGCCTGTTCCCTCCTCCTGTTTTCAACCTCCGAACGTCCGCAGAGCTTTCAAAACCGCCGCCGGTTTCGGCAGCATCACACAGGCAAGCGATCTGGCTTGTTTGCGCATGGCAAATTCACAGTAACGGCTTTGCGCGGGAATCTCACCCGCTTCTCTTTTGCGCAGGGCATTGCCCCGCGCCTGTGTGCTGGAATCTTCTCTTTGCTTCAGTATACCACAGATCCCGCCCCATTGCATCAGAAAAATAAAATTGCCGCCGGAGAAATGAACCCGACAGGGCGGTTTTGCTGGGAATACGCGGGTTTTTGTCCGGCGCCAAAAAAATTTGCATGTTTCCCGCGATTATTTCCAGAAAGCTATTGACTTTTCTAAAAAAACCGGATATAATAATGACCGTTGTCACACTTGAATCTAC
>CAZFHQ010000073.1:2045-6425 GCA_964519325.1 uncultured Clostridium sp. | reverse complement strand
GTTCGGCGCCGGCAGAGTTCTGCTCAAGCCCGCCGCACCTGGTACCGGCGTTATCGCTGGCGGCCCTGTCCGTGCCGTGGTCGAGGCAGCCGGCATCAAAGATATCAGAACAAAGGCGCTGCGCTCCAACAATCCATGCAACGTAGTTCGCGCTACACTGAATGGCTTGACAAACCTGCGCACCGCAGAAGAGGTTGCTGCTATCCGCGGCAAGTCTGTAAAAGAAATTTTATAAGGGGGTAGCAGTTATGGCACAGCTGAAAATTAAGCTGGTGAAAAGTCTGATCGGCAGCAAAAAAGACCAAATTGCAACTGCCCAGTCGCTCGGTTTGAGAAAGATCGGTGACGAGACGACCCAGCCGGATAATGCACAAACCAAAGGTAAGGTGGCCAAGATCGTCCACCTCATCGACGTTACAGAAGCGTAAGAAGGAGGTGCGATACAATGAATTTGCATGATTTGACTTCCGTTCCAGGTTCCACCAAAGAGCGCAAACGCATTGGCAGAGGCCACGGCTCCGGCCAAGGCAAAACCGCCGGCAAGGGCCACAAGGGCCAAAAGGCCAGAGCGGGCAGAGGCTTCCGCCCAGGCTTTGAGGGCGGCCAGATGCCATTGCAGAGACGGATTCCAAAGAGAGGCTTCAACAACATTTTTGCCAAGACGATCCTTGCTGTGAATGTTGGCTCCCTGGAGTCCTTTGAGAACGGCGCTGTGGTAGATGTGAACGCGCTGTATGAAGCGGGTATCATCAGAAAGCCCTGCGACGGTGTGAAGATTTTGAGCAACGGCACACTCACTAAGAGTTTGACAGTGAAAGTGAACGCTTTCTCTGAGGCAGCGAAGCAGAAGATTGAAGCTGCCGGCGGGAAAACCGAGGTGATCTGACTTGTTTAAAACAGTCGCCAACGCCTGGAAAGTACCGGAGTTCCGAAAGAAGATCTTATTTACGCTGTTTATCATCGTGATCTTCCGGATCGGCTCCGTGATCCCAGTGCCGTTTCTGGATACGGCAGCGCTCTCTGAGTTAATGAACGAGAGCGCGGCCGACGGTACGGCCCTTGGGTATCTGAATATGTTATCTGGTGGTGCTTTCGCAAGCGCTACACTGTTCGCATTATCCATCACACCGTATATTAACGCATCCATTATTATGAACCTGCTTTCTGTCGCCATCAAGCCGCTGGAACGGCTGTCACGGGAAGGCGAACAGGGCAGGAAAAAGCTGAACATGATCACACGCCTGGTTACTGTGGGCATTGCGCTGATTTCCGGCACAGGCTATTACTTTTACCTGCGCAACAGTTCGATTACCCTGTATAACTCCGGCGCTGGTCAATGGTTCTCAGCAATCGTGATCATCCTGTCCTTTACGGCGGGCGCCGCCCTGCTCATGTGGCTGGGCGAGCAGATCAACAAAAAAGGAATTGGCAATGGTATCTCCATCATCCTGTTTGCGGGTATCGTGGCAAGGATGCCAACGATCATCAACTACCTCATCGCTTACTTTAAAGAGGCGCTGGAGTATCCCAGTATCTTCGGCCGCTACTTTATCCTGGTGCCGGTTTTCGTTCTCATCTTCTTCGGCCTTGTCTGGCTGATCTGCTTTATGAACGACTCCGAGCGGAGGATCCCGGTACAGTACGCAAAGCGTGTGGTCGGCAGGAGGCAATACGGCGGCCAAAGCACCCATATCCCGATCAAGATCGGCGCAACAGGTGTCATGCCGGTTATCTTTGCCAGTTCACTGCTTTCTATCCCAAGCACCATTCAAGCCTTTGTTGGCGATAAGGCCACCGGCTTTTGGAAAGGCTTTTTAGACGCGTTTTCCTCATCCGGCTGGCTCTACTGTATCATCTACGCTGCATTGATTATTTTGTTTGCGTTCTTCTATATGGCGATCCAGTACAATCCAATGGAAATGGCAAACAATCTCAAGCAGAATCACGGCACGATCCCTGGGATCCGTCCCGGACGGCCGACGTCTGATTATATCGCTAAGATTTTGTCAAAACTTACTTTGATTGGTGCAATTTTCCTTGCAGCCATCGCTCTCATCCCAGTTGTTTACGGTGCTGCTACCGGCATGGGCAATCTGGGCCTGAGCGGTACTTCCATCATCATCCTGGTCGGTGTTGCGCTGGAAACAGTCAAGTCTCTGGAATCCCAGATGATGATGCGGAGCTACAAGGGTTTCCTGGATTAATTTAAGATAGGTAAACGGAGGGAACGAAATGAATATTATACTTCTCGGCGCCCCAGGTGCCGGCAAAGGCACACAGGCCGCAGTGATTTGCGACTATCTTAAAATTCCAACGATTTCCACGGGTAATATTATTCGTGCGGCGCTGAAAAGCGGCACAGAGATGGGCCTGAAGGCCAAGGCGTTTATTGATAATGGCCAGCTCGTGCCGGATGAGGTCGTCATCGGCATCATTCGGGAACGGCTTGCCGAGCCGGACTGTGCGAACGGCTTTATCCTGGACGGCTTCCCAAGGACCATCCCACAGGCCGAGGCTCTGGACAGCATGGGCGTACAAATTGATAAGGTTGTCGATATTGATGTCTCCGATCAGGAGATCGTCCACCGGCTGTCCGGACGCCGTGTCTGCGAAAGCTGCGGCGCAACCTACCACCTGGACTATAACAAGCCCGCGGCGGAGGGGATCTGCGACGCGTGTGCAGGCGCCCTTGTTCAGCGCAAAGATGACAGCCCCGAAACGATCCGGCAGCGTCTGGCCGTTTATCACGAGCAGACCAAGCCCCTGGAGAATTACTACAGGGCGCAGGGCAAGCTGTCTGTCGTTTCTGGAGAAGGGGAGATCGGGGAGATCACCCGATTGACCATTGCCGCATTAGAGGGGTAGGCGTATGGCGATCGTGTTAAAAACTTCGCGGGAGCTCGCAATTATGCGGGAAGCCTGCAGGATCTCAGCCAACGCCTTAAAGCTGGGCGGCGAGGCGGTTGAGCCAGGTGTTTCCACACTGGAGATCGACCGCGTCATCCGCAAGTATATCGAGGCGCAGGGGGCCACCCCAAACTTCCTCGGTTACGGCGGGTTTCCGGCCAGCGCCTGTATTTCGGTAAATAATGTAGTCATCCACGGCATACCGCATAAGAACCAAAAACTCAGAGAAGGCGATATCGTCAGTATTGATACCGGCGCGTTCTTTGAGGGCTTTAACGGCGACAACGCGGCGACCTTTGCCTGCGGCAACGTGAGCAAGGAAGCACAGGCTCTTATGGACGCCACGCGGGAAAGCCTCTATGAAGGCATTGCCCAGGCCAAGCCGGGCAACCGCGTCGGCGACATTGGAAGCGCGGTCCAACGGTATGTTGAGGCGCGCGGCTACTCGGTGGTACGGGATTTTGTCGGCCACGGAGTAGGTGCGAAGCTGCATGAAGATCCAAGCGTACCAAATTATGGCACACCCGGCAGAGGTGTGCGCCTGTTGCCAGGAATGACAATCGCAATCGAACCGATGGTAAACGCCGGAGCACACACGGTGAAAACCCTGGCTGACCAGTGGACGACTGTGACAACAGACGGCAAGCTGTCAGCGCATTTTGAGCATTCTGTGGCCATTACCCCAGACGGTCCGGTGATCCTGACGATTCCGGATTAAGAGGTGGGGAATGAAATATGTTAGAGGGCTCGTTGTCCGGTCTCTCGCGGGGCATGACCAGGGCGGTTTTTTCACCGTGCTTGCCACAGACGGAACGTTCGCTGTGATTTGCGACGGCAAACGCCGCAGCCTGGAAAAGCCAAAGCGGAAAAAGAAGATCCACCTGGCGGTGACCACAACGGTTTTGCCGGACAGTTCGATGCAGACCAATCGTGAAATTCGCAACGCCTTGCGGAGCTTTCAAGGCTCCCAGGCCGATTGACACAATTAGGGGAGGTTATTCTGAATGTCGAAACAGGATGTAATTGAGTTAGAGGGTACCGTAAAGGAAGCGCTCCCAAACGCCATGTTTCAGGTTGAGCTTCCAAATGGCCATATGATTCTGGCCCACATCTCCGGCAAGCTGCGGATGAACTTTATCCGCATCCTGCCAGGCGATAAGGTGACAGTGGAGATGTCTCCCTATGACCTGACCCGAGGCCGCATCACATGGCGTTCCAAGTAATTTTTTAAGAAACCAAACGACTATTCAACGATAAAAGGAGGGTTCCAATCATGAAAGTCAGACCTTCTGTAAAGAAAATTTGCGATAAATGCAAAATTATTAAGCGCAAGGGTAAGATCATGGTGATCTGTGAAAACCCGAAACACAAGCAGCGCCAGGGTTAATGGCGCTACCTAGATAAGCGGAGGTGCAAACGAAATGGCGCGTATAGCTGGTATTGATTTACCGAGAGACAAGCGTATCGAGATCG
>CAZFHQ010000073.1:0-2035 GCA_964519325.1 uncultured Clostridium sp. | reverse complement strand
CGGTCTTACCTATATCTATGGAATTGGCCGCAAGAGTGCGACAGACATTATTGCTGCTACCGGTGTTAATCCGGACACAAGAGTGAGAGACCTGACAGATGAAGACGCTTCGAAGTTAAGAGAATATATTGAAAAGAATTACCGCGTAGAGGGCGACCTGAGACGAGACATCGCTTTTGATATTAAGCGGCTCATCGAGATCCAGTGCTACCGCGGGATTCGCCATCGCAAGGGCCTGCCGGTCAGAGGGCAGCGCTCCAAGACCAATGCGAGAACTCGCAAGGGTCCCAAGAAGACAATGGCAAACAAGAAGAAGTAAGCACATAGGAGGGATTACCAAAGATGGCAGCACAAAAAGGCGGTAAAAAGACCGCAGTTCGCAGACGCCGCGAGCGCAAGAATATTGAGCGCGGGGCTGCGCACATCCAGTCCACCTTTAACAATACAATTGTTACCATTACAGACGTTCAGGGCAACGCGATCTCCTGGGCAAGCTCCGGTGAGCTTGGCTTCAGAGGCTCCAGAAAGTCCACTCCCTTTGCTGCGCAGACCGCTGCGGAAACAGCAGCCAAGGCGGCAATGGAACACGGCATGAAAACAGTTGAAGTTTTTGTAAAAGGCCCTGGCGCCGGCCGTGAGGCAGCGATCAGAGCTTTGCAGGGCGCAGGCCTGGAAGTGAGCATGATCAAAGACGTTACCCCGATCCCACACAACGGATGCCGTCCTCCAAAGAGAAGACGCGTTTAGTTTTTGATAACAATAACCAAAAGGAGGAAGGTTACGAATGGCAAAAAATATTCAGCCAGTGCTCAAAAGATGCAAGACGCTGGGCATCGACCCAACCGTAATGGGCGTGAGCCAGAAGTCCAACAGAAATCCGAAGCAGGGCAGAAGAAAGCAAAGTGAATACGGCCTTCAGCTCAATGAGAAGCAAAAGGCCAAGTTTATTTATGGCGTGCTGGAAAAACAGTTCCGCAAATACTATGTAATGGCTACCAAGCAGGAGGGTGTGACAGGTGAAAACCTGCTCCAGATCCTGGAGAGCAGACTGGATAACGTTGTTTATCGGCTCGGCTTTGCCAATACCAGGAGAGAAGCAAGACAAATGGTAAACCACGGCCACATCACTGTGAACGGCAGCAGAGTAGACATTCCGTCTTACCTGGTAAAGCCCGGCGAGGTGATTTCCATTAAGGAAAAGAGCCGCAATTCTGTAAGAGTGAAAGAGGTCCTCGAGCAGAACGCGCTGACCCCTGTACCCGCATGGCTTGAGCTGGACAGAAACACATTGCAGGGCAAGGTTGTTGCCTTGTCCTCCAGAGATGATATCGACTACGATATCAATGAAACTCTGATCGTTGAGTTGTACTCCAAGTAATGCTGAGAGCGGCCCGCGCCTTGCGGGCCGGTTGCAAAGCAGAATGTACAGCGCGGCAATGCAAATTGCCGTTCAATGTGTGAAGGAGGTTCGTGAATGATTGAGATAGAGAGACCAAAGATTGAAACAGTAGCATTGTCAGAAGACGGAACCTACGGCTGCTTTGTGGTAGAGCCGCTGGAGCGTGGGTTCGGCACCACCCTGGGCAACAGCCTGCGGCGTGTGCTGCTTTCCTCTCTGCCGGGCGTGGCGCCAACATCCATCCGCATCGACGGCGTGGTTCATGAGTTTTCCACCGTTCCGGGCGTCAAAGAGGATGTGACGGAGATCGTGCTGAACATCAAAGGCCTGATCGCCAGCCTGCACTGCGACGGCCCCAAAACGGTAGAGATCGCGGCGGAAGGCCCCTGCGTGGTGACAGCCGGTTCGATCAAGTGCGACAGCGAGGTTGAGATTCTGAACCCGGATATGCACATCGCTACCCTGAGCGAGGGCGCAAGACTCGGCATGGAGATCACCCTGGACCGCGGCCGCGGCTATATCTCCGCGGAGCGCAACAAGGCGGCCATGACGGCCAACTCCACCATCGCCATCGGCGTGCTGCCTATCGACTCCATCTATACGCCGGTCCTCAAGGTGAACTATAGCGTGGAGCCG
>CAZFHQ010000072.1:0-6524 GCA_964519325.1 uncultured Clostridium sp. | reverse complement strand
CCGGCTCTCCGGTGCTGACCAAGGGTACGCCCGGCCCGCACAAAATCCAGGGCATCGGCGCCGGCTTTGTGCCGGATACGCTGGACACCTCCATTTATGACGAGGTCATCACGGTAGAAAACGAAGAAGCATTCGCTACCGGCCGCTTGCTGGCCCGCGAGGAGGGCCTGCTGGTAGGGATCTCCTCCGGCGCCGCGGCTTTTGCGGCGGCGAAGCTGGCCAAGCGCCCAGAGAATAAGGGCAAAGTGATCGTAGCGCTGCTGCCGGATACAGGCGAGCGGTATCTCTCCACCCCAATGTTCTCTGAGTAATTCAGAAGCAGCGGCGTGGTATAACGTGGCATAAAGAAAGCGAACCGTGCGTTATCTGCCGGTTCGCTTTTTGCACTGTTAACGGGGCTTGCGGTTCCCCTCGGTTTTCGCTACAATAGAAGGCGAAGCATTGAGATTGCGGGGGAGAAGCGATGGAATTGACCTTGCGGGATGTGAAACAAGCGCCGGCAGAGCTGGCGGCGGTACGGCGGATTTATGAGCGCGCCTTTCCCCAAGAGGAACGGATGCCCTTTTGGATGCTGCGCTGGCGCAGCCGTCAAAAAAATGTCCGGCTCTATGGCGCTTACCACGGCGGCGCGCTGGTTGCCATGGCGCACCTCATCAGCGACGGCAGCACGGCCTACCTGCTGTACTTTGCCGTGGAGGAGCATTGCCGCGGCCAGGGCGTTGGCAGCCAGGTCCTCAGCCTGCTCAAGGCGCGGCTCCAGGGGCAGACGATCCTGCTCTGTATCGAGCCGGAGGAGCCGGGCGCGCCCAATGCCGCCCAGCGGCAGCGGCGCAGGCGGTTTTATGCCCGCGGCGGTTTTCGGGAGACAGGGTATCAGGCAAGGGAAGGCGCCGTGGTGTTTGACCTGCTTGCCTATGGCCCGCCGGCGGACAAGGCGGCGTATCTTCGGCTGATGCGGTCGTTCATCGGCTGGCCGCTGCGGCTGGTGTTCCATCCCCAGGTTTTCGACAAACCCGCACCAGATCATAGAAACAGAGAGGAGACAGTGTAATGCCAGTTTTAGATTTCCACGCCCATATTTACCCGGAACCAATTTGTGAAAAAGCGGTGCATAGCGTCAGCTCGTTTTACGGCATCGACATTGGGCGGCCAGGCACGGCGGAATCGCTGCTGAAGCTGGGCAAGGAAGCGGGCATCAGCCGGTTTGTGGTGCAGTCGGTGGCGGTGACGCCCAAGCAGGTGCAGTCCATCAACAATTTTATTGCGGAGCAGTGTACGCTTCATCCGGAGTTTTACGGCTTTGGCACGCTCCACGCCGACATGGAGGACCCCCGCGGCGAGATCGAGCGGATCGAGAAGCTGGGGCTGCGGGGCGTGAAGATCCACCCCGATACCCAGCGGTTCCATATGGACGACCCAAAAATGATGGCGATCTATGAAATGCTGGAGGGCAGGCTGCCGGTGCTGATGCATTGCGGCGACTACCGCTACGATTATTCCCACCCGCGCCGGCTGGCGGCGGTACTGGATCAGTTCCCCCATCTGACGGTGATCGGCGCCCATTTTGGCGGCTGGTCCCTGTTTGATCTGGCGCTGGAGTACCTGGAAAACCGGTTTTGCTATTTGGACATTTCCAGCTCCATGATGTTCCTGGGGCTGCGCCGCACGGCGGAGCTGATCCGCATCTATGGCGCGGAGCGCATCCTGTTTGGGACGGACTTTCCCATGTGGTGTCCACAGGGGGAGCTGGAGCGAGTGCGCAGCCTCGGCCTGACCGAGACAGAGCTGGAGAAGATCCTTTACACCAATGGAATGGGAATTTTGGGCGAACCCGTTGAAAAATAAGAAAAACGGTTGCAGCCGGAAGCATTCCGCCGTATAATGGAACAAAAGGCAAAAGGCGGGGCATTGCGGCAAAATCCCTTGTGCGGCGGCACGGGGGATTTGTTGTGTGGCAGGCCCGCCGGAAAAGGAGCTGGGTGCAACATGACGCAACAATTACAACAGACGGTATGGGGGATGGCCTCGCTTTCGGTATACCGGGGGCTGCTGGACCGGCCCGTCACCGGCGGCTATTACAGGCTGCTCCAGGCGGCGGCGGCCTTTGACCCCGCGGACCCAACGCCGTTTTTTGCGGCGTGGGGGCAGTTTTTCCGCACGGCCTGCGGCGCTCACGCGGAAGAGGACCTTTGCGGCGCCCTGACCCGCGGGATCCTCTACGACGACAATGCGTTTTCCCGCGCGGGTGCAGGCGGCGGCACGGCAAGCCCGGCGCTGCGGGATGCCGCCGCCCGTGACCTGGAAGTGCTGCTTACCGCTGCGGCGTGGAGCCCGGAGCAGATCCTGGCGCAGAGCGGCGCGCTGCAAAACCCGCTGGCCCAGGGGCTGCCCCGCTGGCAGGCCGGCCAACCGGTTGCGGCGCTTCGCGGCAGCCCCGCCGCGTGTGTGGAATCGCTGCTGGACTATTACCGTCATCATGGCTGCGGGGAATTTGCCCGCTATCGCGCGTTTATCTGGCGGGACATGGCCATCCGTCCGGTGGAGCATCCCGACCCCATCGCCCTTTGCGACCTGAAGGGCTACCGTTACCAGCGGGGCCTGGTGCTGGAAAACACCACCCGCTTTTTGGAGGGGCTGCCCGCCAACAACTGCCTGCTCTACGGCGACAGGGGTACAGGAAAATCCTCCACTGTCAAGGCGATCATGAACGAGTATCACAGCCGCGGCCTGCGTGTCATCGAGATGCCCAAGGAATCCCTGATGGAGTTCCCCTGCCTGGTGGATCAGATCGCCGGCCTGCCCCTGAAGTTTCTCATCTTTATCGACGACCTTTCCTTCTCCCGCCAGGACGAAACGTATGCTTCCCTCAAGGCGGTGCTGGAGGGCGGCGTGGCGGCCCGTCCGGCAAACACGCTGATCTACGCTACCTCTAACCGCCGGCACCTGCTGCGGGAAACCTTCTCTGACCGTGAGGGGGACGAGGTGCATCGCAACGATACCATTGAGGAAAGCCTGAGCCTGGCAGACCGCTTTGGCCTGAGCGTCAATTTCAGCCACCCTGGCAAGCGGGAATATTTGGAGCTGGTCCGCGCTTTGGCGGAGCAGCGCGGGCTGGAGGAACAGCTGCCTGCGCTGGAGCGGGAAGCCGAGCAATGGGCGCTGGCGCGGGGCGGCCGTTCCCCGCGCTGTGCCGTGCAGTTCATGAATCAAGCGGAGGCGAGGATTCGGGCAGGTGCTACAAAATTGTAATAAATCTTTTTCCACGGCTGAAAATGTGATAAAATAACCTCTAATATGGCGCAATGCCATTTGGTCCAACTGGAATAGAACGGGCCTTGGCCCAAGGCGATCAGGAGGCTTATCAAAATGAAATTTGTGAAACAATTGACCGCGCTGCTGTTGGCGGCGGTGCTGGCCGCGCCGATGCTGGCCGGCTGCGCCGGCGGCGTCGGCGGAACAGGCGGATATCCGGTAACCGTAGGTGATGTGACGCTTTCCAGCCAGCCCTCCGGCGTGGTGGTTTTGTCAGACAGCCTGGCGGACATTGTGCTGGCGCTTGGCTATGAGGGTCAGCTCAAGGGCAAGGGCGCGGACTGCACCCAGGAAGACCTGGCGCTGCTGGCCGACATGACGCTGGACGATCCGGCGGCCATTGCAGGGGCCGGCGCTAACGTGGTGCTGGTGGATACAGAGCCGACGCAGGCGCAGCGGGACGCCCTGGAGCAGGCCGGCGTGCAGGCGATCGTTTTGCAGGCGGCTAACAGCCGGCAGTCGCTCACCGAGCTGTATGAAGCGGTGGGTTCTGTCTTTCAGGGCGGCTCCGTCGGCGCGGAACGGGGCGAGAAGGTAGCCGACAGCACCCTGCTGACATTGGACGACGTTTACCGCAGCATTCCGGAGCGGAGCACCGTGCAGACGGCCTGCTACCTCTACGATTTGAACGGGACCGCCGTGACCGGCGACACCCTTGCCGGCAAGCTGTTTGAATACGCCGGTCTCATCAATATTTTTGAATCCGGCTCCAACAATTCCACGGAGGGCGCTTCCATCAAGGCCGGCAATCCGCGCTACATTTTCTGCGCCGTTGGGCTGAAGAAGCAGCTGATGAACAGCAAGTCCTACAGCAGCCTTTCCGCGGTACGCGCCGGACGGGTGTATGAGATCGACGCCGCGCTGATGGAACGGCAGGGCGGCTCCATTTTGCAGGCGGTCGTGGCCATGGCTGGCTACGCCTATCCTGAGCTGTTGAACGACGGCATGTCGGATGAAAATATTTCTGATATTTTGGACGACGATGAGGACGTTTCGTCCGCTTCGTCAGCCGCTAAGAACAGCAGTTCGGAGAGTGAGGCTTCTAAGAGCAGCAGTTCGGAGAGTGAGACTTCTAAGAGCAGCAGCTCGCAGAGCAAGGCCGCATGAGCCAAGGCAATGAACGGCGGGGCGCGGTTTTGCTGACGCCGCTTTCTCTTTCGGAAAGTGGAACAGATTCCCAAAGGTGGGAAAATGAAAAAAACGCAAGAACCGTACAAAGATGAAAAAACCTATTTTACATGTATGAAATTTGTGCTATAATAAGCAAGTTATATTGTATTGGCGTCATTAAAATTTGTTAGGATTGAAGGAGTAAGTTTGGGTATGAATCTGAAAGAACAAGAGTTGCAGTTAGAGCAATATGAACTGAATAAAAACCTTGCGCAAATGCTGAAGGGCGGCGTCATTATGGACGTGACGACCCCGGAAGAAGCGGCCATTGCCCAGGAGGCCGGTGCGGTAGCAGTTATGGCGCTGGAGCGTGTGCCGTCCGATATTCGCAAGCAGGGCGGCGTTGCCAGAATGAGCGACCCGAAAATGATCAAGGAGATCCAGGCGGCGGTTTCCATCCCGGTGATGGCAAAGGCAAGGATCGGCCACATCGTAGAGGCACAAATTCTGGAAGCGCTGGGCGTGGACTACATTGACGAGAGCGAGGTGCTCACACCGGCGGACGACAGGTATCACCTGAACAAGCATGCGTTCAAGGTGCCGTTTGTCTGCGGCGCGCGGGACATTGGCGAAGCGCTCCGCAGGATCGGCGAAGGCGCCGCCATGATCCGCACCAAGGGCGAGGCCGGCACCGGCAATGTGGTGGAGGCTGTCCGCCATATGCGCACCATGATGACCGCCATTCGCAGCCTGCAAAACATGGACACCGCGGAGCTGATGACTTATGCCAAGGACAACGGCTGCCCTTATGACCTGGTCTGCTATGTGGCAGAGTATGGGAAGCTGCCGGTCGTCAACTTTGCCGCTGGCGGCATTGCCACACCGGCAGACGCCGCGCTGATGATGCAGCTTGGCAGCGAGGGCGTGTTCGTTGGTTCCGGTATTTTCAAATCCCAGAACCCGAAGATTATGGCGAAGGCTATCGTCATGGCTACCGCCCACTATAATGACCCGAAGATCATCGCGGAGGTCAGCGAGGGCCTGGGTGAAGCAATGCGCGGCATTAACCTGGAGGACCTGCCGCAGCAGTACCGCCTGGCAGAAAGAGGCTGGTAACTCTTCATGGCAAAGCGGAATGTAACGATTGGCGTTTTGTCCTATCAGGGGTCAGTGGCGGAGCATATGCACAAGCTGCGGCAGATAGAGGGTGTGACAGCGCTGGAGGTAAAAACCCTGCCTGCCCTGGAGCAGGTGGACGGCCTGATTTTACCCGGCGGCGAGAGCACGACCATCTCCAAGCTGCTCAAGCTGTTCCACCTCCACGCGCCGATCCGGGAGCGTATCCTCCAGGGGATGCCCGTGTGGGGGACCTGCGCCGGATTGATCCTCCTTGCCAAAGAGATCGTCGGCGAGGAGCCGCACTTTGGCGTGATGGATATTACCGTGCGCCGCAACGCCTACGGCACTCAGCTGGACAGCTTTACCCAGCGGGTTGTGGTGCCGGAGTTTTCGCCGGAGCCGATTCCGCTCATCTTTATCCGGGCGCCCTGGATCGAGACAGCAAACAGTGAACGGGTCAGGGTGCTGTGCCAGCTCAACGGCCACATTGTGGCGGCGAGACAGGAAAATATGCTGGTCACGTCGTACCATCCGGAGCTTGCGGACGACCTGGCGACCCACCGGTATTTTGCGGATTTGTGCAAGCACGCCAATTGGAAATAAAAAAAGACCTGCTCCCTTGAGAGCAGGTCTTTTTTGTACCTGGCCGCCTTTTGCCGGTCAGCCGGTTTGGACGGGTTTAAATGTCGCATTCCGCGCCAGTCAGCGTTTCAATGAGATGGATGCACTGCTGCAAGTCCAGCTTAGCGCCATGTAAATCCATGGCGAACAGGTTGGGGAAATGCATACTCAAAAGCGGCAGCGTTTCTACAGAAGCGCCGCGCAGGTCACAGCCGCGGAACTTTGTTTCGTAGATGGCGGCATCCCGAAAATCGCAGTCCCGCAGGTTGCAGTCGGTGAACTGGCACTCGGTCAGATCCGCGCCGCTGAAGTTGACACCGTGGAGGTCTGCCTTGGTGAACTGCTGTCCCCGCAGGTTGGTG
>CAZFHQ010000071.1:618-6569 GCA_964519325.1 uncultured Clostridium sp. | reverse complement strand
ATCTCCCAGCAGCGTCTCCGGGCGGGTGGTGGCCAGGCGGATAAAGCCGGAACCGTCGGTCAGCGGGTATTTGAAGTGCCAGAAATTGCCGTCCTTTTCCGCGTACTCTACCTCCGCGTCCGAGATGGACGTCTTGCAGTGGGGACACCAGTTGATGATCCGCTCGCCGCGGTAGATCAGCCCCTTCTCATACAGGCGGACGAACACCTCCCGCACAGCTTCGGAGCAGCCCTCGTCCAGGGTGAAGCGCTCCCTGTCCCAGTCGCAGGAGCAGCCCAGCTTTTTGAGCTGGGAGACAATGGTGCCGCCGTATTTCTCCTTCCACTCCCAGGCGCGCTGGAGGAAGCCCTCCCGCCCCAGGTCCTCTTTGGTGAGGCCCTCCGCTTTCATGGCCTCCACGATCTTCGCCTCCGTCGCGATGGAGGCGTGGTCGGTACCCGGCAGCCACAGGGCGGCGTAGCCCTGCATCCTGCGCCAGCGGATCAGCACGTCCTGTAAGGTTTCGTCGAGGGCGTGGCCCATGTGGAGCTGGCCGGTAATGTTCGGCGGCGGGATCACAATGGTATATGGTTTTTTCGCGGGGTCCGGCTCGGCGTGAAAAAAGCCGTTTTGAACCCAGAAATCATAAATTCTGTCTTCCACCTCATGTGGGTCATATGCTTTGGCAAGTTCCTTGCGCATTGCGTTTCCTCCTCGTACTGGTTCCAGGAACCTCTTCTTTTGGCGAAAATCGCCGAATCTTTTTTATTATACCATGAATTGCCGCGATTGCCAACCAAAAAACCAGCGAAAACCAAGCCGGCAATCGGAAGGAAACGCGGCGGAACCGTTTGCGCAAAAGGCAGCGCCGCCACGGATCCCGCCAAAAATAAAAGCTGCGCGAGACACCCCGCACAGCTTTGCCGTTTATTTTTCAGACGGTTTGATCAAATACCCCAAGCCGGCGTGTACCGCCTTTGGCGTCCGCTCGATAAATGCCCGCAGAAAGTCGTCCATCTCCTGCTCGCTGTCAAAAGCGCGGATCGGGATGCCCACCTCGCCGTTCTGGTCCAGCTCCAGGTAGATGAACGCTTTGCCCTTTTCAATGCGCTCCACGCTGTCATAATTGATCTCGGAGGTGCGGGTCACGGTGTAGACCTCAAAATAATCGTCCTCCAGCGTGATCGTCGTCTGGGGCATCAGGTCCTCCTTGCGCTGCCGGAACAGCAAAACCTTTACCGATTTTTTCATCCGGTTGCGCAAAAACCACATGATAAACCCAAACACCGCCACGGCCAGCGCCACCATGATAAAGTAAGTATACACCGGGAACCGGCACATATAGCCGATGACCAGCATGACTGCCAGGTAAGCGCAAGCGATCATAATGGCGGTTGGCACCGTACCCGCGTTTTTTCGGGTGGCACGGAACATATTAAACGCAAACAGCTCATCCTCGTCAAACTTGTAGGTAATTTTCATGCAGGAAACGCCTCCTCTGCTTTCGCGGTGATTTTGCTTTTTTCTTTCTTTCCCGTAGTTTGGTTTCATCATACCATAAATTTTTCCGTGGGTAAAGCCTTTCTTTGCCGGCACACGCCCGCAGCGCGTCAGTCCCGCAGCAAAAGCGATTCCAGCTCCGCGGCGGTTCGGGCAAAGACGGAAGCCCCCTCCCGTTCCATTTCTTCCCGGCTGCCATAGCCGTAAAGCACGCCGATAAAGTCCACGTTCATCGCCGCCGCGCCGCCGGCGTCAAAGCGGGTGTCGCCGATCATCACCGTCTTTTCCCTGGCCGCGCCGGTCTCCCGCAGGCAGCGGGCGATCAGCCCCGGTTTGTCGCTCTGCTTGTCCGAGGTATCGGCGCCGGCGTTGCAGAACACCAGGCCCTTAAGCCCCAGATGCTCCACCACCTTGTCCGCCATGGGCTGCGGCTTGGAGGTGGCGATGCATACCTTGGCGCCCGCGGCGGTCAGGTGTTCCATCAGCGGCAGGATGCCGTCATATAACGTAGTGTTGAAAATCTCCCCAGCGTTATAATACTTTCTGTATAATTTCATGCAGATTTCCGCGTCACGCTCCGGCATACCGGCATACTGCATCAAGCTTTGGCAAATGGGCGGGCCGATAAACTGCTTGTAGTCAAAGCCCGCCGGCATCTCCCAGCCGTAATCGACCAGCGCCCTTTTGGCCGACGCGATGATCCCTGGGTGGGATCGGGAAACCGTGCCGTCCAAATCAAACAAGACAGCGTCATAGGCGCAAGCGCTCATGGCTTCACCCCTCCTGCGGTTTCCCTGCGCTGGCCCGCCTTTTCCAGGAACCGCTCGGTTTTCACGCTGACCCGTGTGTGGCCGCCTGTGGCGATCTCGCCAGCGTCATCCCAGGCACGCAGGGCAAACCGGAAGGTGCGGCCGTCCGTTTCCAGCAGCTCCGCCTCAGCGGTGACGGTCATGCCCGGCAGGGTGGGGGCGCTGTGGTTTACCGTGATCTGGGCGCCGACGGTGGTCAGACCCTCGGCCAGCGCGCGCTGCGCCAGCTCTGCCGCCGCGCCCTCCATCAGCGCCGCGACCATAGGGGTGGCGAACACCTCCACGCTGCCGCTGCCCACCGCGCTCGCCAGATGGCGCGGTTCCACGATGACTTGTTTTGTCGCTTTTTCTCCGATTTGTACCGCCATATTTTATTACTCCTTATTTTGTGTTATACTAAAAGATACCTCATGAATGGAACACATACAGCCGTATTGTACCACAAAAAATCCCGATTGAAAAGGCGGTGATATTCCTGCAATTCCTGACAAAATTCTCCAAAAAGCCGCCCTCCGGCAGCCGGCGCATCCACCTGATGGATGAGATTCGCGGATTCGCCGTATTCTGCATGGTGTTTTATCACGGCTTTTATACGTTCGCCGCCTTATTTGGCTGGGCCTGGGGCAGGCGGCTGCTGGAATTTTTCGCGCCCGCGGAACCGCTGTTTGCCGGATTGTTTATTTTCATCTCCGGCATTGCGGCCAACCTGACCCGCTCGAACCTTTCCCGCGGGCTAAAGCTGGCGGTGGTGGCCGCCGGCGTGTCCGCGGTCACGCTCCTTTTCCTGCCGGAGCAGCCGATCTACTTCGGCATCCTCCACCTGCTGGCGGCCGCCATGCTGCTCACCGGCGTGCTGCTGCCGCTGTTCAACCGGCTGCCGGTGTGGCCTGCCATCGCGGCCTGCGCCGCCGTTTTTGCCCTGACCTATGACGTCTGGGACGGGTATCTGGGCTTTTTCTCCATCCCGCTGCTGCCGCTGCCGCGGTTTCTCTACGCCACCGACTGGCTGTGCTGGCTGGGCGTTTACAGCCCTTCCTTTTATTCCGCCGATTACTTTCCCCTTTTCCCGTGGCTGTTCCTCTTTTTTGCCGGTGTTTTTTTCGGGCGCTATGCCAGGGAGGGGCGCTTCCCGGAATGGGCTTACCGCCGCCATGTGCCGTTTTTCTCGTTTTTGGGGCGGCATGCTCTGCTCATTTACATTGTCCACCAGCCGGTGTTTTATGGAATCGGCCTGCTGGCGGAATGGCTGCGGTAACCGTCAAAAATCCCTCCTGCCCAGGGGGGATTTTTCCGCTTCCGGACCGAAGGGCTTTTTTCTCACACAGAATCATTCTAAGGCGAAAGCCCCGCTGTTTGGCGACAGGCCCCAACCAATCTCCGCCAGCGCCGCCTCCCGTTTCTTCTGGATATTCCTTGCCATCAAGCCTCGTCCGGCAGCAGGTAGACCAGCATTTCCCGCCGGCCGAAGTCGTCGCATTCTTCCTCGCTGTCCAGATACAAATCGCACAGCACGTCGCCGTCCTCCATGGCGGCGCCGGTATCCACCGCCGTGGCATAGCCATACACATAGCTGCCGTCCTCCGCCGTAATATACAGCCGGGTGCCGTAGGGGATCAGCGTCGGGTCTACCGCCACATCACCGTAGTCCGGCGACGCGCCGGTCGCCGTTTCCGCATTGTCGGTGTAGGCCGTGCAGGTTCCCGTCAGCACATCCTCATATGCCACGGCTTCGCCGGACGCATCCACAAAGGTGTTTGCCGCCGGTTCCCCGGCAAGTTCCTGCTGGCCTGTCTTTACCGTCACGACGACCTGTTCCGCCGTGGGATCCGGCGTTTCCTGACCGCAGCCTGCCGCCGCCAACAGCCCTGCCGCTGCCAGCCCCGCGGCCAGCAGGGCCTTCTTCCCATTCATGGCCTACCCCTCGCGTCAGACGTTGTAACGCCAGAGGGCCACATCGCCGTCCCGCATCACATACTCCTTGCCTTCGGAACGAACCAGGCCCTTCTCCTTGGCGGCAGTCATGGAGCCGCAGGCCATCAGGTCGTCATAGCTGACGATCTCGCCCCGGATGAACCCCCGCTCAAAGTCGCTGTGGATCTTACCGGCGGCCTGGGGCGCCTTGGTCCCCTTGGTGATAGTCCAGGCCCGCACCTCCAGCGGACCGGCCGTCAGGTAAGAGATCAGCCCCAGCAGGGCGTAGCACTCCTTGATGAGCCGGTCCAGGCCGGATTCATGAAGCCCCATGTCAGCGAGGAACAGCTCCTTTTCCTCGGCCTCCATGCCGGAGATCTCCGCTTCAATTTCCGCGCAGATCGGCAGCACGCCGGAATGTTCCTCTTTGGCGATGGCCAGCACCTCCTGATAGCGGGCGTTGCTGTCCAGGCCGCCGGCAAAGTCCGTGTCGCTCATGTTGGCGGCATAAATGACCGGCTTGTTAGTCAGCAGGGAAACGGTGGAGAGCAGCTCGGCTTCCTCCGGCGTACACTCCACGGCGCGGGCGGATCTGCCGCTGTCCAGCGTTTGCCGGACACGCTGGAAGAAGTCGTATTCCGCCTGGTACTTTTTATCGGCTTTCATCAGCTTTTGGGTCTTGTCGATGCGGCGGTCCAGGATCTCCAGGTCGGAGAGGATCAGCTCCAGGTTGATCGTCTCGATGTCCCGCGCCGGACCGATGCAGCCGTCCACATGGATGATGTCATCGTTCTCAAAGCAGCGCACCACATGGATGATCGCGTCCACCTCGCGGATGTTGGCCAGGAACTTGTTGCCCAGGCCCTCGCCCTTGGAGGCGCCCTTGACCAGGCCGGCGATGTCTACAAACTCGATGGACGCCGGTATGGTGCGCTCGGAATGATACATGGCGTGGAGGGCGTCCAGGCGCTTGTCCGGCACAGCGACGACGCCGACGTTCGGCTCGATGGTGCAGAAGGGATAGTTGGCGGACTGGGCGCCCGCGTTGGTGATTGCGTTGAACAGGGTGCTCTTGCCGACGTTCGGCAGGCCCACGATTCCTAACTTCATATCCTGATTTCCTCTCTATCTTCAAAAATAGCATCGCAAGGTTATTAACACCTAATTATAGAATTTTTTGAGAAAAATTGCAAGAGGCCGGCAGATCACGCAGGCAACCCCAAAACCACGGCACAACAGCCGCACCCGCCCCATTGGGGTTTTTCTTTTTTTGCAGCGCTGGCAATCACACTTTTTATTGGCAACCGCGGCAATTCATGGTATACTAAAAATGTATATGCAACTTTGAAATAAATGGAAAGCAGGAGAGATAAAACATGGCAATCCCACAGGAACGCATCCGCAATTTCAGTATTATTGCCCACATTGACCACGGCAAAAGCACCCTGGCCGACCGCATCCTGGAACAAACCAAGGCCGTCGCCCTGCGGGACATGGAGGATCAGCTCCTGGACAGCATGGACCTGGAACGGGAGCGGGGCATTACCATCAAGGCCCACGCCGTCACCCTGGTATACACCGCCAAGGATGGGCTGGACTATGTGTTCAACCTGATCGACACCCCCGGCCATGTGGACTTTACCTACGAGGTGTCCCGCTCCCTGGCCGCCTGCGAGGGCGCGATCCTGGTGGTGGACGCCTCCCAGGGCATCGAGGCCCAGACCCTCGCCAACGCTTATATGGCCATTGATC
>CAZFHQ010000071.1:0-608 GCA_964519325.1 uncultured Clostridium sp. | reverse complement strand
CCTGGAGATCGTGCCGGTCATCAACAAGATCGACCTCCCCAGCGCCGACCCGGAGCACGCCATCGCCGAGATCGAGGACGTCATTGGGATCCCCGCGCAGGACGCGCCCCGCATCTCCGCCAAAACCGGCCTGAACATCGACCAGGTCATGGAGCAGGTCGTCCGCCTGATCCCCCCGCCCGCCGGCGACCCGGAAGCGCCGCTGCGGGCGCTGATCTTCGACTCCTATTACGACTCCTACAAGGGCGTTATCGTGTACGTCCGCATCAAGGAGGGTACGGTGAAGCCAGGCGACACCATCCGCATGATGGCCACCGGCGCCGAGTTCACCGTGGTGGAGTGCGGCCACATGCAGGCCGGCGGCGCCTTTGCCAACACCGACTCCCTCAGCGCCGGACAGGTGGGCTTTCTCGCCGCCTCCATCAAGGCGGTCAAAGACGCCCGCGTGGGCGACACCGTCACCCTGGCAAACAATCCGGCAGCAGAGCCGCTGCCCGGCTACCGCGCGGCCCAGCCCATGGTGTTCTCCGGCATTTACCCCGCCGACGGCAATCACTACGCCGACCTGCGGGACGCCCTGGACAAGCTGCAGCTCAACGACGCCGCCC
>CAZFHQ010000070.1:0-6621 GCA_964519325.1 uncultured Clostridium sp. | reverse complement strand
TGTTTCCGAGGGCATCCACGACGCCCAGGGCAACCTGATCGCCGAGACTGCCTCCGGCACCATCGCCGCCAGAGACTCCTTCGGCCATGCCCAGCTGGGCGGCCTGGCATCTTCCCTGGCGGAGATCGTGAAAGAGAAAACCGGCGCGAAGGTCCGCCCCATCGAGTTCTCCCTGATGCAGCGCTGCGGCGCCCACATCGCTTCCCAGACCGACATCGACGAGTCCTTCCTGGCCGGTAAGGTGGCGGTGGAGAGCGCTGTCAGCGGCGTGACCGACAAGATGGTGGCCTTTGAGCGTGTCTCCCAGAACCCATACCGCTGCGAAACAAAGCTCCTCGACCTGAGCGCTGTGGCCAACTATGAGAAAAAGGTGCCGGACGAGTGGATCAACGCGGAGGGCAACGGCATCCTCCAGGGCTACATCGACTACGCCCTGCCGCTGATCCAGGGCGAAACGCAGATGAAGAAAGAAAACGGCCTGCCCCGCTTCGCAAAGCTGAAGAAGGTAAAGGCTGAGGTTTAAGCCCTCTGGCAAAACGAAAAAATTCCCGTGTCCAATGGATATGGGAATTTTTCTTTTGCGTGATTTATGGTATACTGGAGGAAGAAATGGAGGGGACAGAATGATCCGTCTGATGGCGTTCGATTTGGACAACACCCTGGCACAGCTGGGCAAGGGCATTGCGCAACAGGATATCGCCCTGTTAAAAGCGCTGGAAAACCGAGGCGCGGCCATTGCCGTTTGTTCCGGCAAGCCCGCCTATTACCTGTGCGGCTTGCTGCGGCAGGTTGGCCTGCGGCGGCCGATTCTCATCGGGGAGAACGGGGCGGTGATCCAATTCGGGGTGGACCTGCCGCCTGAGGAATCCCACATCCTCCCCTGTTCTGACGCGGCGAAGCGCTCCCTTGCCCTGCTCCATTCTTTGCTGGAACAGCGGCTGCCCAACCTGTGGTATCAGCCCAATCAGGTGGGGCTGACGCCCTTCCCCACAAGCGAGGAGGAATTCGCTGTCATCGAGTCGGTCATCGCGGAGCACCGGAATGACCTTCGGGACATCAAAGTCTACCGCCACAAGGATTCCTTCGACATCACGCCAGCGAACATTGATAAAGGGGCGGGGCTGCGCTGTCTGGCCGAGCTGCTCCACATCCCGCTAAAGGACACTGCCGCCGTGGGCGATGGCCCCAACGACTACCCCATGTTCGCCTGCGCCGGGTTATCCCTTGGCGTTAACGTCCAGGACAAAACGAAGGCGGACCGCAATTTTCCCTCCATCACCAAGGCGCTGGAAGCCCTTCTTGTTTGCCTGTGAACCAAAAAAAGCCCGTATCGCTTTTGCGGTACGGGTTCTTTTTCTCTGCTTTTTGTCGCAATTACACTCTCGTCTGGCGCTCGTCAATGACCCGCTTTGCCTTGTGCTCAGAGCGGGTGTCCAGTCCGCCGTCCGGGTGAACCGTGACAGCGGCCGGCTTAACGCCGATGCGCGCCTTTAACGCATTGGAAACGCTTGCCGCGATCGCCTCGTCAGCGGCGGGATTATCGGCGCTGCGCTCGATCTCCACGGCATATTTGCAGGTCAGGTCCTTCTCGAAGATGCGGATGAGATATTCGCCGGTGATGCCGCGCTGCTCCCGAATGACCGCCTCGATGTCGCTGGGGAACACATTGACCGCAGAGACGATAAACATATCGTCCTTTCTGCCGCTGACGTGGATGCGGCCGTGGGTCCTGCCGCAGGAGCACGGCGTATGGTCGATCCAGCCGATGTCTCCGGTGCGGAAACGGATGAGCGGGCGGGCGTGTTTGCGCAGCGTAGTGTAAACCAGCTCGCCGACAGAACCCTCCGGCAGCACCTCGCCGGTGTTGATGTCGATCGTCTCCACCAGGATGTGGTCCTCGGCGATATGCAGGCCGTCCTTGGCGTCACACATGGCGGCGCAGGCGCCGAAAATGTCGGAAAGGCCGTAGAAATCATAGACCTGCGCGCCCCACAGATCCTCAATGGCGCGGCGGGTGGACTCGATGGAGCCGCCCAGCTCACCGGCCACAATGATGGTCTTGATGTTCAGATCCTTCTTGGGATCAATGCCGCTCTTGAGGGCCTTTTCCCCCAGCTGCCAGGCGTAGGAGGGGCTGGTCCAGATGACAGTGGGCTGGTATGTTTTCAGCACAAAGAGCAGCCGCTCGCTGGGCAAGGTGCCGCCCCAGATGCACAGCGCGCCCAAATTCTGCGCGCCGATCACGTCCGGGCCGCCGACATACAGAGAAAAGTTCAGCGCGTGGACATAGCGGTCCTTGGGCCGCATGCCAACCTGCCAGAACCAACGGCTCTCCACATCCTGGAACTCGTCAAAGTCCCGCTTGGTGAAAGGGCTCATGGTGGGTACGCCGGTGGAGCCGCTGGAGGTAGA
Source organism: uncultured Clostridium sp. (assembly GCA_964519325.1). Taxonomy (GTDB): domain Bacteria; phylum Bacillota; class Clostridia; order Oscillospirales; family Acutalibacteraceae; genus UMGS1071. The sequence continues at coordinate 4,209 of CAZFHQ010000070.1, read as the reverse complement.
GATAAACACCACGTCCTCCTCCGGCACGGCGCACAGCTCGCCTAAAAAGGAGCCGACGCCCTGGGTATCCCGCTGGGTCTTTTTGTCGATAAAGGGAAACTTTTCCAGGTCCTTCAGGGTGTGGATGTCCTCCGGCTTCACGCCTGCCGCGTCGAAGGAACGCTTGTAATAGGGGGCGTGCGCGTAGGCGAAGGCAACGATCTCCTTCAGGCTTTCCAGCTGGCGCTGCTGCAGCGCCGGGCGGGGCAGCGTTTCAATTTCTTCATTCCAATATTTTCTGTCACTCATGTCGTTCTACTCTCCTCGTTTATTTTGTAAACAGCCGCCGCAGCTGTTCCCACTTGGCGTCTCTGGCGGCTGTGACCCAGTCGATCTCGTCCTGGCTCAAGTGGCTGAACCGGCTCTGCCGCTTGAGATAATGGGACACGTCGGCAAACGCTTTCGGGTCCCGATTCAGCGTATATTGGCCGTCCTCATACTCGGCCAGGTACCACAACCCGCAGTCGACGATCTCCCGTGCGACTTCGATGGTCTCGTCGCTTTTCATCCCCCAGCCCACAGGGCAGGGAGACAAAACGTGAATGAATTTTGTCCCGTGGATCTGGGCGGCCTTCTCCACCTTGCGCATAAAGTCCGGCAGGTAGCCCACGCTGGCCGTTGCCGCGTAGGGGATGCCGTGGGCGGCCACGATCTCAAAGAGATTCTTCTTGGGGCGCAGGTTGCCGTGGACCCGCTTGCCCGCCGGCGTGGTAGTCGTCCTGGCGCCAAAGGGCGTGAGGGAGCTTTTTTGCACGCCGGTGTTCATGTAGGCTTCATTATCGTAGCAAATGTAGAGAATATTGTCGTTCCGGTCAATGGCGCCGGAGAGAGCCTGGATACCGATGTCCGCCGTGCCGCCGTCGCCGGCAAAGCCCACCGCCACAAAGTCCTCAATGCCCTGGGCGCGCAGGCCCGCCTCGATGCCGGTGAGCATGGAGGCCGTACCCGCAAAGGTAGAGATGATGGCGTTGTTGCCAAAGCACAGCTGGGGGAAATTAAAGCCCACCGCCGACATGCACCCCGCCGGCAGCACCGCCACCGCCCGCTCGCCCAGCACCTTGAGGGCGATGCGCACCGCCAGGCTGCACCCGCAGCCGGCGCAGGCCTTGTGGCCATAGAAAAATTCCGATTCGTTCAGCGTTTTCACATTGACGCTCATTGACCGTCACCTCCGATCCCCAGGAATCGCACCGTCGTTTTTACCTTTTGGAGCCAGGCGAAAATTTCCTCGATCTCCTCCCCGGCAATATTCCGGCCGCCCAGCCCGCCGATAAAGTTGGAGGACGGAAGGGCAAGCCCGGCCTTTTGCAGCGCGGAGTTCACATTGGTATACACAGTACCCTCGTTGCCGAAGGAAACGTCCTTCTCCAGCACCGCGACGGACCTGGCGTGCTGCACCGCCGCGGCAAGCTCCTCATTGGGGAAGGGCCGCAGGTAGCGCAGGCGGAGCAAGCCCACTTTCTGCCCCTGCTCCCGCAGCTTGTCCACTGTCTCCCGCGCCAGCCCCGCAATGGAGCCCAGGGTGATAAGAATATAGTCGGCGTCGCCGGTGCGGTAACATTCCATCATGCCGGAATATTGGCGGCCAAAAATGGCGGCGAATCTCGCTTCCGCCTCCCGAATCACGGCAACCGCGTTGCACATGCCCACATGCTCTTTATATTTAAACATATAATTGGTGTCCGGCCCGGCGGAAAAGGCCAGGTTGCGGGGGTGGTCGAGGTCCAGCTTGTTCTCTGTCCGGTAGGGCGGCAGGAACTGGTCGGCCAGCGCCTGCTCCGGCACGTCCACCACCTCATAGGTGTGGGTCAGGACGAAGCCGTCTAAATTCACCATAAACGGCGTGGAAACCGCCGGGTGCTCGGCGATGTAGTAGCTCATCAGCGCCAGGTCCAGGCTCTCCTGCCCGTCGGCGGCATAGGCCTGGATCCAGCCGCAGTCCAGCTGGGAGAGGGAATCCCGCTGGTCGCCGTAGATGTTCCACGGCAGCGCGGTGGCGCGGTTGGCGTTCATCATCACAATGGGGAACCGGCCGCCGGAGGCGTAGGTGAGGCATTCCGCCATATAGAGCAGCCCCTGGGAGGACGTGGCCGTAAAGGTGCGCGCCCCCACCGCCGAAGCGCCCATGGCGCAGGACAGCGCCGAGTGCTCCGACTCCACATGGATAAAGTCGCTCTGCAGGCTGCCGTCCTCCACCATCTCAGCGAGCCGCTCCACGACGATGGTCTGGGGCGTGATGGGGTAGGCGGAGATCACCTGGGGACGGGCCAGCCGCGCGCCGCAGGCAAAGGCCTCGTTGCCGGATAAAAATTGCTTTGCCATGTTATTCCGCCTCCATTTCAATGGCGCCGTGGCCGCACATTTTTTTGCAGATGCCGCAGCCCTTGCAGAAGTCGTAATCGACGGCAACCGTCTTGCCGGCCTTGCGGATCACACCGTCGGGGCAGTAGAGGTAGCATTGCAGGCAGCCGACGCATTTCGCGTCGTCGATGACCGGGCGGACGCTGCGCCAGCCGGCGTTTTTGCTCACCAGGTAGCCGGCTTCATAGGCGGTGCTGCCGGGAATTTCGTCAAAGGCGGACGGGACGTGCTCCCGCAGGAATGGTTTCATCGTACCGCCTCCTTCATGGCCGCGTAGGAAGCGCGGACGGCGGCCAGATTTTTCTCCCGGAGTTTGGGGGCCATGTAGCCGCGGATGGCCGCCTCCACGTTTTCCAGGGACAAGCCCTCCGCCACGGCGGCCAGCGCCCCCAGCAGAATGGTGTTGGTGATCGGCCGCTTTAAAATCTCCATGGCAAGGCCGTCGGCGTCAATGGCAAGGACGCGGTCGTCCTCCCATGTCCGGCGGGTGTTGAGCAGCAGCTTGCCGCCGGGCTTCAGCTCCGCAAACGACGACGGCGAGAACAGCGTATCGTCCAGATAAACGCAGTAGTCCGCCCGCCGGATTTCGCTGCGGTCGCCAATGGGCGTTTCGCTCAGCTTGGTAAAGGCCCGCATCGGCGCGCCCCGTCGCTCCGGCCCAAAGGACGGGAACGCGACGGCGTAACCGCCCCCGTTCAGGGAGTAGGCCGCGCCCAGCAGCTTTGCCGCTGTAAACGCGCCCTGCCCCCCGCGGCCGTGCCATAAGATTTCTTTCATAAAAAGACACACTCCTTTTGCGCTTCAGTGTTTCCATCTCAGCAAGAACCGCTGCAGCCTGCTGAACAGGAAAGAAATAACCACGACGACGATGCCGATGACCAGCAGGCCCACAATGGTGCGGGTATAGTCGCCGAGATCAGAATAATTTTTCACATAGTAGCCCATGCCGTCCCGCGCACCGATCATCTCCGCCGAGGTCAGCAGGATGAACGACACGCTCAGCCCCTGATTGCACCCAATGAAGATCTCCGGCAGGGCCGCCGGCAGGATCACCGAGAACAGCATGGTGAATGGGTTGACATTGAGCACCCTGGCGGAATCAATCATCTTTTGCTCCACATTCAGCACGCCGCTCATGGTGCTGGCCAAAATGGGCCAGAAGGACGCCAGGATAATGACGAATACCGAAACGGAACGGAAGGTGGGCAGCAGGGCAATGCCATAGGGGATGTAAACAATGGGCGGGATAGAACCCAGGAATTTGGAGATCAGCGTGGCGGCGCTGCCCAGACGGACTCTCCACCCCAGGAACAACCCCAGGGGGATGGCGATGACCGCCGCGATGAGGTAGCCTTGGACGATGATGCCCAGGGAGCTGAGCACGTTGATGCCGATGGCCGGCAGATCCTCCACAAACTGGGCGAACACCCGACCCGGCGGCGGGAACAGCGCCTCCCGCAGCAGGTTGAATTTGGCCGTCGCCAGGGTCCACGCGATCAGCAGGCCATAAAGAAAGGCGATGATATCCAAAAACAGGTTAAGCCCGTTCCGCTTTTTCACCAGGGAGGACACTGCCAGCACGACTGCCTCTGCCCCAACGGCAAACCAGATGGTGTAGGCGGTGCAGCTTCCTTTGGTGTTTGTAATGGTGTCCGGCAAAAATTGAACGCCGATCAAAATGAGAAAGAGCAGATTGGTCACTCTCAAATATCGCTGCCGCAGCGTCATTACAGCACCACCTCCTCCCCGCCGATCCGTCCGGCGATGTCGCTGTAAAACAGAGACAGCAGCCGGTTGCGAAACGCGCCG
>CAZFHQ010000069.1:0-6635 GCA_964519325.1 uncultured Clostridium sp. | reverse complement strand
GCGGAAACCATTAGGATCTGTTCGGCAGACTCCATCGTCTTGATCAGCATCAGGTTGCGGAAGTGGGCGCAAAGCTCTTCGCAGAGCCGCATCATGTCCTTGGAGCCTTTGTGCAGCGCGTCAATCAAGGACAGCGCGGCTGCGGCATTATGGCTGGCCACCGCGTCCGTAAAGCGGAACAGGTGTTCCCTGCCGGCAATGCCAACAGTCTGGCCAACCACTGCCGCCGTCACGTTTTTGGCAATGCCAAGGCACTGGTCCAGCAGGGAAAGCGCGTCCCGCAAGGCGCCGTCGGCAAGGCGGGCAATGAGCAGGCTGGCTTCGTCCTCGATGGAGGCGTCCTCCTGCTCCGCCACATAGCGCAGCCGGGCTGCAATTTCCGCAGGCGGGATGCGCCGGAAGTCAAACCGTTGGCAGCGGGATAAGATGGTAGCCGGCAGCTTGTGTACCTCTGTTGTCGCCAGGATGAAAATTACATGAGGCGGCGGCTCCTCCAGCGTTTTGAGGAGCGCGTTAAACGCCCCCTGGGAGAGCATGTGTACCTCGTCGATGATGTATACGCGGTATTTGGCCTGAGATGGCGTGAAATTAGCCTCCTCCCGCAGGGTACGGATGTTGTCCACACCGTTGTTGCTGGCCGCGTCAATTTCCACTATGTCCAAGAGCGAGCCGGCGTCAGCTTCCTGACAGATCTCACAGCGGCCGCAGGGATCACCGTGAACAGGCGCTAAGCAGTTGACCGCTTTAGCGAGGATCTTGGCGCAGGTGGTTTTGCCTGTGCCGCGGGAACCGGTAAAGAGGTAAGCATGCGCTACCCGTCCGGCAGAAAGCTCATTTCGGAGCGTTTCAGTCACTTGGGGCTGGCCCACCACATCCGAAAAGGTGGTCGGCCGCCACTTGCGGTACAGTACCTGATACATAACAACACCTCCCACCACATGCAGACATCAAAAAAGCAAAGCAGAACCATTTTCTTCAATGGTCGCCATGCATTGGGATATGCGAACGAACAGACGACCTGCATCGCACAGAGCAACTCCGTTTAATGCTGCTCGGTTCCCCGCCTGACATGGTTCCCGGCGCTCTGTCGCGCAGGGCCCGCTCGCCCGCATATCCAAATGCATGCATCTCTGCCTTGCTTAATTTCCCCAGCTAACTTTGATATTATATCGTATTTTGCGCAAAAAGACAATACCTAAATTGAAATTTCTTTGCTTTTCCGCCCTTTCTTTCTCGGAAATTTTACCCAGCCTGTCCAAAGCCTTAACATTCCCTTAACAAAAAAAGCCGATGGAGATTCCACCGGCTCAGAAAAGGCTGCGCGCTTACAGGAGGATTTCGCCCTCTGCAACGAACGGCAGCGCCGCGGCGTTGGCCTCGTCCGTATCCAGATGCACCGCGTCCGCATAGGAAGCGCTGACGCGGGCGACCACATCGCCGAAAATCAGGGTGCGGTCGTCATATGAGACCTTGAGCTGCACAGATTGCTTATCCTGGATTCCCCATTCTTTTGCGGTTTCCGGAGTCAAATGGACATGACGCTTGGCAATGATTACGCCGCTGTCCAGATCCAGCTCGCCAGCCGGGCCGATCAGCTTGCAGCCAGGGGTGCCTTCCAGCACGCCGGACTCACGGATTGGCGCGTTGATGCCCAGCTTGCGTGCGTCGGAACGGGCAACCTCAACCTGCGTTTGCGGGCGGAATGGGCCAAGAATGGATACGTTCTTCATCTCGCCCTTTGGACCAACAATGGCAACCCGCTCCTCTGCCGCAAACTGCTTTGGCTGGGAGAGTTCTTTCTTTACGGTCAGGGTCTTCCCCTCACCGAACAGCTTTGCAAAATCACATTCTGAGACGTGGATGTGCCGTGCGGAAGTTTCCACTATAATTTTCATAATAATTCCCCCGTTTTTGTTGATTTTATACACTAATTATTGTAGCGCATTTTGGAAAAAATTTCAATAGTTTTCCTGTGGTTTGCGCGAATTAATCGTTTGCGCTTTCAAAACAACGCGGGATATGGTATACTGGCATCAAGATCTACTGGCGAAAGAAGGGACGTCTTGATGTATCAGGAATGGGACGCGCTGGAGCAGGCCTGCCTTGCCTGCCGAAAATGCGCTTTGAGCGAGACACGCACCAACGTGGTGTTCGGCGTTGGCAACCGGGCGGCGAAGGTTTTGCTGATTGGCGAGGGGCCGGGGCAAAATGAGGATCTGCAAGGCGAGCCTTTTGTGGGCAGAGGCGGGCAGCTGTTAGATAAAATGCTGGCGGCAGTCGATTTGAGCCGTGATAAAAACGTCTATATTGCTAACATTGTCAAGTGCCGCCCGCCACAGAACCGGGATCCTTTCCCGGAGGAACAGGCGGCATGCTTAAACTGGCTGCGGAATCAAACCGCATTGCTTCGTCCAAAAATCATCGTCTGCCTTGGGCGCATTGCCGCCATGAAGCTGATGGACCCGCAAATCAAAATCACGAAGGAGCATGGCGTGTTTGTGGAGCGAAACGGCGTGCTGATGATGGCGACCCTCCACCCTGCCGCCCTGCTGCGCAATCCCAACAACAAACCGGCGGCCTTTGAGGATTTCCTCAACCTGCGGAAGAAAATCGACGAGCTGGGGCTGGATATTGCCAAGAATTACGATACTCCATAACCAGGAGGCACACGATACCCGAACCCAAGAAAAGCAAATTACACACATGCACTTACGCAAAAAAGCACGGAATAAATCCGTGCTTTTTTCCTTTTGTAATCGTCTAAACAGGCTTGCGCACTTACGCGATGGCAAACATGATCTCAGCTTTACATACCAGCTTATCGTCCACCTTTGCGGTGGCGTCGGCTACAAAGACGGGGCCTTTTTTCTTGACGATCTCGGTGCGGAGACGGAGTACGTCGCCGGGCTTGACCATGCCCTTGAAGCGGGCGTTATTCACGCCGGTAAAGTAGCCGATCCGACCGGACGCACCCTCCTGACACGAAACGGCAATGCCGCCCACCTGGGCCAGCGCTTCCAGGATGAGGACGCCCGGCATCACATGCTCCTCTGGGAAATGGCCCAGGAAGTGCATCTCGTTCGCTGTGACGCACTTGATACCCTCAGCCCATTTTCCACCCTCACCGTCGACAATGCGGTCTACCATTTGGAACGGGTAACGGTGGGGAATGATTTTCTGGATCTCATTGCTGTTCAGCTGCATATCTTATTCCTCCTTGTACTTTTTAAAGAGCAAGGTTGCATTGTGGCCGCCAAAGCCCAAGGAGTTGGAAAGGGCGTAACGGAGGACACGCTCCTTGCCGACGTTCGGCGTAATGTCCAAATCGCACTCCGGATCCGGCACCTGGTAGTTGATGGTCGGCGGCACAAAATCGTCCTCGATCGCCTTAATGGAAATGATCGCCTCCACCGCGCCGCTGGCGCCTAACAGATGACCCATCATCGACTTGGTGGAACTGATGGACACGGTATGGGCATAATCGCCAAATGCGGTTTTAATCGCCATCGTCTCAAACCTGTCGTTCGGCGGCGTAGAGGTACCATGGGCGTTGATGTAGTCCACCTGATCCGGTGTGACACCGCCGTCATGCATGGCGCCGAGCATGGAGCCGGCCGCGCCGGAGCCGTCCTCTGCCGGCAAGGTGATGTGGTAGGCGTCGCAGGTGGCGCCATAACCGACGATCTCGCCATAGATGTGGGCGCCGCGGGCTCTTGCGTGCTCATATTCCTCCAGAACCAGAATACCTGCGCCCTCACCCATGACAAAGCCGGCCCGCTCCTTATCGAAGGGGATCGAAGCACGGTTCGGGTCAGTGGTAAAGTTGACAGCCTTCATGGAAGTAAAGCCGCCCAAACCAAGGTTGGTGATGGCTGACTCAGCGCCGCCGGTCATCATGATATCGGCATACCCGTCACGGATGTGGCGGAAAGCGTCACCGATGGCGTTAGTGCCGCCAGCACAGGCGGTTACCGGACAGGAGCACATGCCCTTGGCGCCAAACTCGATGGCGATCATGCCGGCGCCCATATTGGCAATCATCATAGTGACAAAGAAGGGTGACACACGGTCAAAGCCCTTCTCCAGCGCTTTTTTATGCTCCGTTTCGATCGTCCCAAGGCCGCCGATGCCGGAAGACACAATGACGCCGAATCTATTGTGATTGATCGTGGCTTCGCCCAGGCCGGACATTTGATACGCCTGCTTTGCGGCGATCATGACCAGCTGGCAGTAGCGGGACATCTTTCTTGCCTCGCGCTTATCCAGATATTGGTCGACATCCAGGTCTTTGACCTCGCCCGCTACCTTGACGCGGTGGTTGGTCACATCGAGCGACTGGATGAAGTCGATGCCGCACTTGCCGGCCTTGGCAGCGGCCCACATCTCGTCTACTGTATTACCGATTGGTGTAACGGCCCCCATACCGGTTACAACAACTCTTCTACTCAAACTGATTCCTCCTTAAATTACAAGACCGCCATCCACATGGATGACCTGACCGGAAATATAGCTTGCCATATCGCTTGCCAAAAAAGCAATGGCGTTGGCAACATCCTCCGGCTTGCCAAACCGAGCCAATGGAATTTGCTTGGACGCGGCTTCCTTGACTTCTTCCGGCAGATTTTGTGTCATATCGGTTTCAATCATACCAGGCGCAATGGCGTTGACTGTCACGCCGCGGCTGCCGATCTCCTTGGCCAGTGTTTTCGTCATACCAATGACGCCAGCCTTGCTGGCAGAGTAGTTGCTCTGCCCCGCGTTGCCATAAACGCCCGCCACAGAGGACAGGCTGATGATCCGGCCGCTGCGCTGCTTCATCATGGATTTGGCAGCCAGCTTCATGCAGTTCCAAGTGCCTTTCAGGTTCACGCTGATCACAGCGTCAAAATCAGACTCTTTCATGCGGACCATCAGCGCGTCGCGGGTGATGCCGGCATTGTTGACTAAAATATCCACCTTGCCAAAAGCCTCCTGCACCGCGTGGAACATGGCTTCACAGTCCTCCATCTTAGAGACGTCCCCGGCCACGGTAATGGCCTTGACGCCCAGGGCCTCGCATGCTGCCTTCACCTGCTCGGCGTCAGCATCGCATCCCGGATAGTAGTTGACCGCCACGTCCGCGCCAAAAGACGCCAGTTTAAGGCAGGTTACCTTGCCAATACCCTGGCTGCCGCCGGTAACAAGGGCTGCTTTTCCTTTTAAATTGATCATTCTATTTTCTCCTTATCATTTAAGCAGTCAGTGCTGCCACAGTCTTTACTAACGAATCGGGATCCTCCACCTGATAAGTGGCGACCGCCCTGGAGATCTTCTTGACAAAGCCGCTGAGGGCCTTGCCAGGGCCGATCTCCACAAAGGTGTCCACACCGTTATCGATCATATAGCGGATGCTGTCCTCCAGATAAACAGAGGACATGACCTGACGGGTCAGCAGGCCGGGGATGGTTTCGCCGTCGGCCAGGGGTCTGGCGGTGGAGTTGAAGATCACGGGGATCTGCATCTCGTGGAAGGCGACGGTCTGAAAACGCTCCCGCAGCTTATCAGAAGCAGGCTTCAGCAGCGAGGTATGGAACGGGCCGGAAACATTCAGCTTTATCGCCCGCTTTGCGCCCTGTTCCAGCGCCATGGCCGCCGCTTTTTCCACAGCCTTTGTCTGCCCGCCAATGACCAGCCGACCAGGGCAGTTATAGTTGGCGATCTCCACCACACCAAGGGCGGACGCCTCCCTGACGATGGCCGAGAGCGGCTCACGCTCCATGCCGAGAATGGCGGACATCATGCTGTCCATGCCCTTGACGGCGTCCTCCATGGCAAGGCCGCGGAACCGCACCAGCTCCAGCGCGGTTTGGAACTCCAGCACACCGGCAGCGTACAGGGCGGAATACTCGCCCAGGCTCAAGCCGGCCACATAGTCCGGCGTGACGCCGTTTTCCCTGAGCAGCTCTGTGATGACAGCGGCTGTCGCCACCATGCACGGCTGCGTATAGCTTGTTTGAGAAAGCGTCCCGATGTCCCCGTGGAAACACAGGTCCTTCACGTCAAAGTCCAGCGCAATCGCGTCAAACATCCGCCGGGCAGTTGGATAGGCCTCGTATAACGCTTTGCCCATCCCTTCTTTTTGGGTACCCTGTCCCGCATAAAGGAATCCGATCTTCATGTATGTATCCCTCTCATTTCGTTGAATTCAGTCGTGCTGGCCACAGCAAAAATCATTACCCTTTCAGCCGCTCTACCACGGCCGCACACTCGGCAAACATCGTCTCGATAATTTCCTTGGCAGGCTTGATCTCGTTGCACATTCCCGCCACCTGGCCGGCCATGACGGAGCCGGTAGAGGTGTCGCCGTCAAATACCGCGCGGCGCAGCGAACCAAGGGTGTATTCCTCCAGTTCCTCCGGCGTTGCGCCGGCACGCTCCTTTGCCACATACTCTCTTGTCATCTTGTTTTTGATGCAGCGAACCGGCGCGCCGCCGCTGATCTTGCCAGTGACAACGGTGTCGGTATCGCCTGCCTTGAGCACCGCTTTTTTATAGTTCTCATGAATGGGACACTCCTCAGCCACCAGCAGGCAGGTGCCAACCTGCACGCCGCAGGCGCCCAGCAAAAATGCCGCCGCCAGCTGTCTGCCGTCCGC
>CAZFHQ010000068.1:0-6663 GCA_964519325.1 uncultured Clostridium sp. | reverse complement strand
CGGTGTGCCTATACGGTCATCCCCAAGGAGCTGGAATATAACGGTGTTTCGCTGAACGCCCTGTGGAACCGGCGGCAGTCCACCAAAATGAACGGCGTGCCTTATGTGGTGCAGCGGGGCGCCCAGGCCGTTTACACACCGGAGGGCCAGGCGGAGGTACGAGCCAATATCGCCTGCTATCTCAACAACGCCAGGCTCATCCGGGAGGGCCTCTCGCAGGCTGGCTTTACGGTGTATGGCGGTGTGAATTCGCCTTATGTCTGGATGAAAACGCCGGAGGGCATGACCTCCTGGGAGTTTTTTGACCTGCTGCTGGAAAAGACCGGCGTGGTGGGTACCCCCGGCTCCGGCTTTGGCCTGAATGGCGAGGGGTATTTCCGCCTGACCGCCTTCAACACGCTGGAAAATACCCAGGCGGCTGTGGAGCGGATCGTGGCCCAGTTCCACGGCGGCGATGGCAAATAACCGGCAAAAGCAACAATGGTACGATCTAAAACGGGAGCAGTCCCGTTGCGGATAGATGGGAACAAGGAATGAATCGAGAGAACATTGCAGTAGATTTTTGGGAATAGAAACAATTGTTCAAAAATTAGGAAGGTGAGTAAATTGAATTCTACAATTACTAGCTTTACAGGCATGGAAGACGATCATAAGCTGCACGAGGAATGCGGTGTGTTTGGCATCTGCTCGCCGGACGGCGCGATCGACCCGGCGCAGGCCTGCTACAACGGCATTTTAGCGCTGCAGCACAGAGGGCAGGAAAGCTGCGGCATAGCGGTGAACAGCGACGGCGTGCTCTCCTATTCCAAGGATATGGGCCTGGTGACCGACGTTTTCAACCTGGAACGCCTTGCAAAACTGAAGGGGCAGATGGGCGTGGGCCATGTGCGGTACTCCGGCCAGGATGACAATGTGCGGGAAAACGCCCAGCCGCTGATCATGCGCTATGTGAAGGGCGCCATTGCCATTGTTTATAACGGCGTGCTGACCAACGCCTATGAGCTGCGCCGGGAGCTGGAGGCTACCGGATCCATCTTCCAGACGACTACCGACCCGGAGATCATCTCCTATCTCGTCGCGCAGGAGCGGGTCAACTCCCCTTCCATCGAGGTGGCGATCCAGAAGGTCATGTCCCGCCTGGAGGGCGCTTATTCCATGCTGCTGCTCAGCCCGCAAAAGCTGATCGCGGTGCGTGACCCTTATGGCTTTAAGCCGCTGTGCATGGGTAAGATCGGCGAAACCACCGTGTTTTCCTCCGAGTCCACCGGCTTGGACGCCGTTGGCGCGGAGCTGGTGCGGGATGTTGCCCCTGGCGAGGTCATCGTGGTCAAACGCAACGAGATCAAGAGCCTGTTCACGGACGTCAAGGTGCCGCAATCTTCCTGTATTTTTGAGTATATTTATTTTGCGCGGGATGACAGTATCATCGACGGCGTCAGCGTGTATGAAGCCCGGAAAGAATCCGGCCGCATCCTGGCCCGCCAGCATCCTGTGGACGCCGACCTCGTCATCGGTGTGCCGGAGTCCGGCATCGACGCCGCCATCGGCTACAGCGAAGAATCCGGCATCCCTTATGAAAAGGGCATCATCAAAAACGGCTACATTGGCCGGACCTTCATCCGGCCCACACAAGCGGAGCGGGAGCGCGGCGTGAAGATTAAGCTGAACCCGCTGATCTCTGCTGTCAAGGGCAAGCGCGTCGTCATGCTGGACGACTCCATTGTTCGCGGCACTACCAGCGCCCGCATCGTAAAGATGCTCAAGGACGCCGGCGCCAAAGAGGTCCACCTGCGCATCAGCTCGCCGCCGTTCCTGCACGCCTGCTATTACGGCAGCGACATTGGCTCCAAGGACGAGCTGGTTGCCGCCAAGCATACCATCGAAGAAATCCGGATCATGACCGGCGCCGATTCCCTGGGCTTCCTCAGCGCGGACAGCCTGAAGGATATCCTCAGTGGCACTGGCCTGGGCTTTTGTGACGCGTGTTTCACGGGAAATTATCCGTCTCCTATTTCCGAGCGGCTGCTGCGCGGTGAGAAGGATTCTTACTGCAAGCCGCTGAAACGAGTTTGACTGGAGGGACTAATTTGAAAAAGGATACTTATGTTTCGCCCCTTTCCGCCCGATATGCGGGAAAAGAAATGAAATATCTGTTTTCTCCCGATCATAAATTTAAAACGTGGCGCAAGCTGTGGATCGCCCTGGCGGAGTCTGAAATGGAGCTGGGACTGCCCATTACCCAGGAGCAGGTTGACGAGCTGAAACGGTTCGCCGACGACATCAACTATGAAGTGGCGGAAGCCCAGGAAAAAATTGTCCGCCATGACGTGATGTCCCATGTGTATGCCTATGGCGTCCAGTGTCCCAAGGCAAAGCCCATCATCCATTTGGGCGCGACCTCCTGCTATGTGGGCGACAACACCGACTGCATCATCATGACAGAAGGGCTGGAGCTGATTCGTGAAAAGCTGATTACTGTCATTAAGCGGGCCTCTGCCTTTGCGCTGCAATATAAAGATCTGCCTACCCTGGGCTTTACCCATTTTCAGCCGGCCCAGCCGACTACTGTGGGCAAGCGCGCTACCCTTTGGATCCAGGATCTGCTGATGGATCTGGAGGATGTGGAGTACCAGTTGGGCAAAGCGAAGCTGCTTGGTTCTAAAGGGACAACCGGAACGCAGGCCAGCTTTTTGGAGCTGTTCGGCGGCGACCATGAAAAGGTCAAGGCGCTGGACCGTAAGATTGCGGAGAAGATGGGGTATCAGGCCTGCTTTGCCGTTTCCGGCCAAACCTACACCCGCAAGCTGGACAGCCAGATCCTGTCGGTGCTCAGCGGCATTGCCCAGAGCGCGTCAAAATTCGCGACGGACATCCGTCTGCTCCAGCATCTGAAGGAGATCGAGGAGCCGTTTGAGAAAAAGCAGATCGGTTCCTCTGCTATGGCTTACAAGCGGAACCCCATGCGTACCGAGCGCATCTGCGCGCTGGCCCGCTATGTGATCGCCGACAGCATCAACCCGGCTATCACGGCGTCCACCCAATGGTTCGAGCGTACCCTGGACGACTCCGCCAATAAGCGGATCAGCATCCCGGAGGCGTTCCTCGCCATCGACGGTGTGCTCAGCCTTTACGATAACGTGATCGACGGCCTGGTGGTGTATCCTAAGGTCATCCGCCAGCATCTCCAGCGGGAGCTGCCCTTTATGGCGACGGAGAACATCATGATGGACGCGGTCAAGCGCGGCGCGGACCGCCAGCAGCTTCATGAGCGGATCCGCGTCCACTCTATGGCGGCCTCTAAGGTCATCAAGGAAGAGGGCGGGGAAAACGACCTGCTTCAGCGGATCGCAAACGACCCGACCTTTGGCGTGACGCTGGAGGAGCTGGAGGCGATTCTGGAGCCGGAACGCTATGTGGGCCGCGCGCCGGAGCAGGTGGTGGAGTTTATTGACGCGTGCGTCGTACCGGCCTGCGGCAGCCTGGAGGAAAACAACGCGGAACGAGCCGACGTCAGCCTGTAAGCGTTTTGAGAACGGGGGATCGGCTGCCTTCCTCTGAGCGGCAGGGGGCTCTGCCGCCGGAGCGTGTTGGTACACTGTACTTAATTGTCTACCGGCAAAGTTATGTCCGAATTTTGAATTTTTGCGTTTTAGTAGTGCATTGTGTTAAATTATGTGCTATAATAAATTGGTTTGGTCGACTGCAAAATAAAGGCCGTATTGCAAGTTGGCCGTTTTTCACAAAATAATAAGCTGGCGGCACAGCGGAGTATGATAGACATTATGATTAGAGCAATTGTTGGCGCTAACTGGGGCGATGAGGGAAAAGGCAAGATTACCGACGTGCTTGCGGCGCAGTCTGATATTGTGATTCGTTTTCAAGGTGGCAGTAACGCAGGTCACACAATTATCAACGATTATGGTAAATTTGCGTTACATCAGCTTCCGTCCGGTATTTTCTACGATCATACTGTGAGCATCATCGGCAACGGCGTAGCGCTCAGTGTGGAGAATTTTATCAAAGAGCTGCGGGCTTTGGAGGAACGCGGTGTGCCTGCGCCGAAGATTTTAATTTCGGATCGGGCGCAAATCGTCATGCCATATCACATTGATCTGGACACCTTTGAGGAAGCCCGCCTCTCTGAGAATTCCTTTGGTTCTACCAAGTCCGGCATCGCGCCCTTCTATTCGGATAAATATGCTAAGGTTGGCTTCCAGATCAGCGAGCTGTTTGGCGACCCGGAGGAGCTGCGTGCGCGGATCAGCCGCGTGCTGGCCATTAAGAATGTGTTGTTCCAGCACCTGTACCACCAGCCGGCGCTGACAGTGGATGAAGTTTTTGACAAGCTGATGGAATATAAAGCGCTTGTGGAGCCATATGTCATAGATAGCTTTGCGTACCTGAATCAAGCCGTCAAAGACGGGAAGAATATCCTGCTGGAGGGCCAGCTTGGCGCGCTGAAGGATCCGGATTTCGGCATTTATCCCATGGTGACCTCATCGTCTACGCTGGCTGGCTACGGCGCGGTGGGCGCGGGCTTGCCGCCTTATGCCATCACAGATATCATCGCGGTGGTCAAGGCGTATTCCAGCGCGGTGGGCGCGGGCGAGTTTGTCAGCGAAATTTTCGGTGATGAGGCCGACGAGCTGCGCAGACGCGGCGGCGACGGCGGCGAATTTGGCGCCACCACCGGCCGGCCCCGCAGAATGGGCTGGCTGGATCTGGTCGCCTCCCGCTATGGCTGCCAGGTACAGGGCGCGACCCAGATCGCCTTTGCGGTGCTGGACGTCCTTGGCTATCTGGATGAGATCCCGGTCTGCGTTGCCTATGAACTGGATGGCGAGCGGATCGACTACTTCCCATGCACCACCAAGCTGAAGCGCTGCAAGCCCATTTTGCAGAAGCTGCCTGGCTGGAAGTGCGACATCCGCGGCATCAAGCGTTATGATGAGCTGCCGGAAAACTGCAAAAAGTATATCGAGTTCGTAGAGCGGGAGATCGGTGTGCCGATCAAGATCGTTTCAAATGGTCCGGCCCGCGACGACATTATTTACAGATGATTTAACTTACAAAATTTAGTTTCCATTTGATTGCGTCAACGTTTCCGATAGTGATGTTGGCGCATCGTGTTATTACTGGTCTATCGGAGAATGGCAGGTTTTTATGTGTGGAATTGTCGGCTATATTGGAAATGAGCAGGCTACGCCGATTTTGCTCAACGGGCTGCAAAAGCTGGAATATCGCGGTTATGATTCCGCCGGGATTGCCGTTTACGGCGCAGATGGCATTCAGGTGGAAAAGGCGGAGGGGCGGCTCAAGGTGCTCAGTGAGATGCTGCAGGGCGGCGCCCGGGTAGAAGGATGCCTGGGGATTGGCCACACCCGCTGGGCAACCCACGGCAAGCCGTCGGATATCAACTCCCACCCGCATATGAGCGGACAGGGCAAGTTCGCGGTCGTTCACAACGGCATCATCGAAAATCACATGAAGCTGAAAGCCTACTTGCAGGCCATGGGCAAATCCTTTGTTTCTGACACAGATACCGAGGTGGTGGCTCAGCTGCTGGAGCACTATTACCGGGGCGACATTATGGACGCCATCGTCAAGGTCATCAACATTGTGGAGGGCTCTTACGCGCTGGGCATCATCTGCAAGGATGACCCGGATACGCTTTATGCGGTGCGCAAAGACAACCCGCTTGTCATCGGCCTTGGCAAGCATGAAAATTTCATCGCCTCTGATATTCCGGCGATTCTGGAGAAAACGCGGGAGATCTACCGGATGCAGGACAACGAGATCGCCAAGCTCACGCGGGAATCTGTGACGGTCTATAACATGGCGAAGGAGGAGGTACCCTTCACGCCGTATCATGTAGACTGGGATATCAGTTCCGCTGAGAAGGGCGGCTATGAGCACTTCATGCTCAAGGAGATCATGGAGCAGCCCAAGGCGATCCAGGACACGATTTCGCCCCGGATCAAAAACGGCAGGATCGTGCTCGATGAACTGAACCTGACGCCGGAGGAGATTGCCCGCTTCCAGAAGATTGTCATCGTGGCCTGCGGGTCCTCCTATCATGTGGGCATGGTTGCAAAGTATATCATTGAAAAGCTGGTGCGGCTGCCGGTCGAGGTCGATGTGGCTTCTGAGTTCCGCTACCGCGACCCGCTGGTGGATGAAAACAGCCTGGTGATCGTGATCAGCCAGTCTGGCGAAACGGCCGATACCTTAGCGGGCCTGCGGGAAGCAAAGCGCCGCGGCGCGCCGGTGGTTTCTGTTGTTAACGTGGTGGGGAGCAGCATCGCCAATGAATCAGACGGTGTGCTGTATACCTGGGCAGGGCCGGAGATCTCTGTGGCGACCACCAAGGCCTACAGCACCCAGCTGGCCATGCTCTATATGATCGCGATTTATTTCGCAGAGCAGCTCCACCGCATTGACTCAGAAACGTATGACCGTTATGTAGCCGGCCTGCAGCAGCTCCCCGCGCTGGTGGAACGCACGCTAAAGCAGAAGGAGACGATCCAGTACGTTGCCTCCCGTCATTTTAACGCCAAGAATATTTTCTTTATTGGCAGAAACATTGACTACGCTTTGTCGCTGGAGGGCTCGCTGAAGCTGAAGGAGATCTCGTATATCCACTCAGAGGCCTATGCCGCCGGT
>CAZFHQ010000067.1:0-6708 GCA_964519325.1 uncultured Clostridium sp. | reverse complement strand
CGCACAACCTTTGATACACCGGGAAGCTCTTGGCCCCCTCGCCCTGCTCTACCACCGCGGAATACCCTTGCGGGCATTGGGCCAAAACAGCGTCCACATATTGTTGCGGCACGCCGTTATCACTGATGACCAGCACCTTGCGGTTCAAATCGGTATAATCGCCAACACGGTGGAGAACACCGTGTTCAATGAAAATCTCATAGCTTTTATGGGTCAAATTCACTCGCAGCTCCAAAACGCTTCCTCCAAATCCTGCAAATTCGCGGCAGGCCTGCTGCCTGTCACGCCGATTTTATTCAGTCATATTATACTATTTTCCGCCGCAAAAAGCAACGCATGTCTTAGTATAGCACAGCCGCCGGTAGATTTCAACGCTTTAAAGCGAGATACCGCCGGTTTTGTGCGCCATGTCACAAAGGCGCCGCCGTTTCACAAATGCCGCGCGAAACGCCCTGCCCGCGCCGGTAAATTTTGCGCTGTTGCGCTAGATGATAAAATTTAATCAACAACTGCTGGAACTTTTTGAAAGATCCAGTAAAATAGAAGATAGAAGGCAGAAAGCCGGAATGCAGCGCGGGACGCCAATCAATGACGGAAGGAGGTACGGCTGCCCTATGGACGACGCGGCCATGAAAAAGCAACGACAGGACCTGACGGAAGGCTCGATCGTGAAAAAGCTGCTGCTGTTTGCGCTGCCCCTGCTGGGCAGCAGCCTGATCCAGCAGCTTTACAACACGGTGGACGTTTTCTTCGCGGGCAACTTCATCACCGGCGGCAACGCGATGGCCGCCGTTGGCGCCAGCAGTATGATCGTCACGCTGCTGGTCGGATTCTTTAACGGAATGTCCGTCGGGTCCGGCGTGGCGGTCTCCCACGCCTTTGGCGGCAACCACCCGCAAAAGCTGAGCCGCGCGGTCCACACCGCCGTGGGCGTTTCGCTGGCTGGCGGCGTGCTGGTGTCGGTTTTGGGCTTTTTCATCTCGCCCACACTCCTGGTCTGGATGCAGACGCCTGCCGACATTTTGGAGATGGCCTCCTCTTATATCCAGGTCTACTTTTTGAGTATGCTTTCCCTCATCACCTATAACATCCTCACCGGTGTGCTCCGGGCAGTTGGCGACTCCCGCAGCCCGCTGTTGTACCAGTGCGTCGGCGGCGTGCTCAATGTGATCCTGGACTACGTCTTTATCGTCGCCGGCGGCATGGGCGTGATGGGCGTCGCCGTGGCTACGCTCATCTCCCAGACAGTTCCGGCGGTCTGCGTATTCGTCCATCTGATGGCGGTCAAAAAGCCCTACCGCATCGTCCTCAAAAAGATCCGCATCCACCGGGATGTGCTGGGGAAAATCCTGAAAATTGGCGTGCCGTCCGGCGTGCAGTCTATTGTGCTGACCCTCTCCAATCTGGTCGTGCAGTCCCAAATCAACGGCCTGGGTACCGACACCATCGGTGCGTTCACCGTTTATTTTAAGGTAGAGCTGATCATGTACCTGCCGATTGTTGCATTTGGACAAGCCATCACCACCTTTGTGGGGCAAAACTGCGGCGCGGAAAAATTCCACCGGGTCAGTCGGGGGATCCACACCTGCCTGCTGATGGGGATCGGCGTTACGGTGCTGACCTCTGGCTTTGTGCTGCTGTTCGCGCCGCAATGCTACGCCCTGTTTGGCGCGACTTCCGTGGAGACCGAGCTGGGCTGCCGCATCCTCCTGATCAACGCCCCGTTATATTTCCTCTACAATTTTCTGGAGGTGTATTCCCGCGCGCTGTGCGGCTCCGGCAACGCCACGATCCCTATGCTGATCTCCATCGGCAATATGTGCGGCATCCGCATTGCCGCGCTGTTTCTTCTCGTGCTAGTGTTCCATTCTGTGGAGGCGGTGGCGCTCTGTTACCCCATCACCTGGTTCACCACCTCTGTCAGCATGATGGTCTATTACTGTCTCAGCCCGCTGCGCAAGCAGATCAAGCGTCACAAGGCTATGCCCCACCCCATTCATGGAGCTGTACCGGAGCCGGCCGCCGCGCCGCCGGACCGTGCCGGCCAGCCGTGCCGGATCGACACTGCCTCTCCCCCTTTGCAGGGAGACTCCTGAACAGCACAAAAAAACCCTCGGAATCTCTCCGAGGGTTTTGCTATGCTGTGGACGCTGCCATACGGTCACGCGCCGGTGGAGCCATAATACAGCCGCTCCGCCGCAAGCCTGTCCTGTAAAATCTGGTCCCGGAGGGCCTCCAGCGACGAGAACTTTTGTTCCTCCCGCAGATAATGGAGCAGCGAAACCGTAACCGTTTTGCCATAAAGATTGCCGGAAAACCCCATGATCCACGTCTCGCAGCCAAGCTCCGGCACGCCGCCGACTGTGGGCTTGACCCCAATATTGGTGACGCTGGCGAATCGCTGTCCGTCAACGATGGTTTCGGAGCAATATACGCCCCGCTTTGGCTGGACAAAATCCGGCGGCAGCTTCTGGTTCATGGTGGGTACGCCGATTTCACGGCCCAGCTTTCTGCCATGGATCACCGGCAGGGAGAAGGAAAAAGGCCGCCCCAGCAGGACGTTGGCTTCCTCCAGCCGCCCAGCCTGGAGCAGGGCGCGGATGCGGGTCGAACTGACCGGCAGATCCAGCAGATCCATCTCTGCCACAACAGAGACTTGGATCGCACTGGCAGCGCACATGCGGCGCAGGTCTGCGGCATTGGCATGGCCGCCTTGCCCAAAATGGAAGTTGTAGCCGCAGCAGACCGCCTTGGCGCCGCACTTCTTCCCCAGCACATCCGTGACAAACTGCTCCGCCGTGATATTCCGCACGTCAGAAAACTGCATCAAAAACACGAGCTCAATGCCCATTTCTTCAAAGATACACAGCTTATCCGCTGTCGTCATCAGCAGGGGCATCCCCTTGCCGGCGGTGTCCGGATCGCAGTCGAAGGTGAACACCGCAGGCGCCAGGCCCGCCGCTTTGCCGGCAATCACCGTATTCAAAATTTTTTGATGGGCCAAATGGACGCCGTCAAAGCAGCCGATCGCCACAAAGGTTGGCTGGCCGGTTCGCGCCGCATCCAGCGTTCGTATCACTTTCATCAATCTTACGCTCCGTAAAACAACCGCAGGATCTTCAGCTCCTGATGCTTGCAGCTCACCTGGCCCAGGCCCAGGAACTCGCCCTCCTGAGAGAGCACCCGGTAAATACGCCCCTCCAGCCACTCAGACTGGGGAATTTGCGTCCGTTCCAGGCTCAGCGCCCCGCCGTTGCAAAATCTTGTTTTTTGCGCCTGTGTCACCGTGACCTTCGGCTCGTCGGCAAACACCGCCTCGATGGGCAGCAGGTAATCCTGAAGGCTGCCGCCGTCTGCCACGATCTGCCTGGCTTGCTCCAGGGGCATGGCGCACTGGAGCGAAAACCCGCAGGCCACCGTGCGCCGCAGGCCGGTGAGCACGCCAAGGCTGCCCAATGCCTGGCCGATGTCTGCGCAAAGGGTGCGTATGTATGTCCCCTTGGAGCACATGATCGTCAGCCGGCCCTGCTGGGCTTCCTCGTCAAACTCGGTCAACTCGCACTGATAGATGGTGACAGGGCGCTTTTCCCGCTCGATTTCAATGCCCTGACGGGCCAGGGAGTACAGCCGCTTGCCCTCCACCTGCACAGCGGAATACATGGGCGGGAGCTGCCAGATTTCCCCGCGGAACTGCGGCAGTACCGCTTCGATCTCCGCCCGGGTCACCCGATGGACCGTCTGGGACAGCACCGCGCCGGTGATGTCCTGGGTATCTGTGGCAAACCCCAGCTTAAAGTCGGCTTCATATTCTTTGTCTGTGTCGTCGATAAAAGGCGCGCACCGTGTCGCTTTTCCGACCAGGATCGGCAATACGCCGGTAGCCATAGGGTCCAGTGTTCCGGTGTGGCCGATTTTCTTTTCTCCGCAGAGCTTGCGCATCACCGCGACAACGTCAAACGAGGTGTAAGATTTTGGTTTGTCAATCACTAAAATACCGTCCACGATACCGCTCCTTTCTTCTTCTGTTACAACAAATCGTGCGCTTGAAAATACGCGCCGATGGCGTTCACCAGCTTTTGCTTGACTGACTCCAGCGGCTCGTCAAAGGTGCAGCCGGCCGCCCCGGTGTGGCCGCCGCCGCCAAACTGGGCGCAAATGGAGGCGCTGTCTGCCGGGGGCTGGCTGCGCATAGAAATTTTATACCCGCCCGTTTTCTTCTCCCGGATGGTCACGCCGACCAGCGCGCCGTCGATCTGCCGGGGAATGGCGTTGATGCCCTCCACGTCTTCGCCGGAAGCGCTGGCCTGCTTCATCATTTCCCGGGAAATTACCATCGTGACGCAGCGGCCGCCATAGTGGTATTCCAGCGTTTCCAGCGCCAGCTTTTGCAGCTCCAGGCGGGGCCGGCTGATGGTGTCGAACATCAGGCGGTTAATGTCCGCCCCAGGCGCGCCGGCCTCGACCATATCTGCCGCGATCCGATAGGAACGGGGCGTGGTGTTGCCGTATTTAAAGCAGCCTGTGTCAGTGGAGACGGCTGTATAAATACAGGTCGCGATCGCCGGGGTGATCTCACAGCCCAGCTCCTGGAGCAGCAGATAGATGATCTCGCCGGTGGCGGCGGAATCCGCCTCGCAATAGTTGATCCTGGCAAAATCTGTACGCATTTTGTGGTGGTCAATGGCAAGATCAATCTTGTCGCCCAGGGGCGCCAGCGTTTCACCCATCAGCGGCACGTCGGCAACGTCTACCGTGACCAGAAATTTGCCCTCCGCCGCGGCGATGGGGTCTTCCTTTTTTTCCAGCCACTCCGGAACGCTGTCAAACAGATAATGGTATTTGCGCGGGATCAGGTCATTGCACAGAAAACCGACCCGCTTGCCTTTTTGCCGCAGGGCCAGGCCCAACGCCAGTGCCGAGCCCAGCGTGTCGCCGTCCGGCGCGCGGTGGCTAATGACCACGATCTCCTGCTGCGCCGCCAGCAGCGCGGCGAGTTTATTCAGCGTCGTCGTCATCCTCGTCCCCCCTTAACTGCAGATCATGGAGAATCTTGTTGATGTTGGCGCTGTACTCAATGGAATCCGACGCGACGAAATGGAGCTCCGGGACGTGGCGCAGCTTGAGCCGGTGGCCCAGCTCCCCCCGGATAAAGCCAGAGGCCGATTTCAGCCCTACACAGGCCTCCTTGCACTTCTCCATACCCAGCATGGAACTGACATACACGGTGCAGTGCGACAAATCGTTGGTCACATTCACCCGCACAATACTGAGCATGCCCTGCTGCGCCCGCGGGTCCTTCAGCTCCCGAAAAATGGCAGTCAGCTCCCGATGCACATCCTCTGTGATCCGTTCCATTCGATGTCCTGGCATAAAGTACCTCCTTCTGGCGGACGACAGCCCGCCGTTCATTCACGATTTCAGTTTCCCGCTTGTGTCCGATCAATCATCGCGATATTCTTCCATTTCATAAGACTCGAACACGTCGCCAACGCGGACGTCGCTGAATTTTTCCAGGAACACGCCGCACTCGTAGCCCTCGGCCACCTCTTTCACGTCGTCCTTAAAACGGCGCAGGGAGGCAATCTTGTCGTCGGCCACGATGATGCCGTCGCGAACGACACGCACCAGGGAGTTGCGGATGATCTTGCCCTGGGTCACATAAGAGCCCATGACCATGCCCACATTGGTGATCTTGTATACCTCGCGGCACTCCGCCTTTCCATAAGAGACCTCGCGGTATTTTGGAGCCAGCATGCCCTTCATCGCGGATTCCACTTCCTCAATGCACTCGTAGATGATGCGGTAGAGGTGGATATCGACGCCGTCCCGCTTGGCAGTCTCCTCCGCAACGGGATCGGGACGGACATTAAAGCCGATCACGATCGCGTTGGAGGCGCTGGCCAGCATGACGTCTGTCTCGTTGATAGCGCCGACGCCGCCGTGAATGACGGACACACGGACCTCTTCATTGGACAGCTTCTCCAAAGACTGTTTGACAGCCTCGTAGGAGCCTTGTACGTCTGCCTTGACGATGATTTGCAGCTCCTTCATCTCGCCCTGCTGCATCTGGTCAAACAGGTTATCCAGCGTGACCTTAGTCTGGGCGTTAAAGCGTTCTTCCTTCTCCTTGGTCTTGCGCTGTTCCACCAGTTCCCTGGCCAAGCGCTCATCAGAAACAGCATTGAAAATATCGCCGCCCACCGGCACGTCGTCCAGACCGGTGATCTCGACCGGCACAGACGGGCCGGCCTCTTTGACCTTGGCGCCCTTATGGTCTGTCATGGCGCGGACACGGCCCACTGTGGTACCCGCCACAACAATGTCGCCCACATGGAGGGTGCCGTTCTGCACCAGCACAGTGGCAATGGGGCCTCTGCCCTTGTCCAGCCGCGCTTCCACAACGGTACCCTTGGCGGGGCGGTCCGGGTTCGCCTTCAGCTCTTTCATATCCGCCACCAGGCAGACCATCTCCAGCAGGTCGTCGATACCCTGACGGGTCTTAGCGGAAACAGGCACGATCGGGGTGTCGCCGCCCCACTCCTCCGGCACCAGCTCATATTGGGTAAGCTGTTCCTTGACCCGCTCCGGATTGGCGGTGGGTTTATCCATCTTGTTGATGGCAACGATAATAGACACGTTGGCAGCCTTGGCATGGTTGATCGCCTCAATGGTCTGCGGCATGATGCCGTCGTCCGCCGCCACGACAAG
>CAZFHQ010000066.1:0-6801 GCA_964519325.1 uncultured Clostridium sp. | reverse complement strand
AACCGCCATAATTGTGCATTGCTTCCGTTGTAGGTATACTGCTGCACATTTACGCCTTGTGCATCCTTTCCACCGGCTACATCCAAGGCTTTGCCGCTCTTAACATTCGTAATCTTGTACCACTGTCCACTCACCTTTTCGATTTTGAACTGCTCGTTTGTTTTTGTCTTGGTAAAGGTATACAGCGCAATATTGGCTCCATTTGCCTTGCTGCTAGACCAAACGTCCAATCCTTTGCTAGTGTTCAACGCTGAAATAATCCCGTAAGTCCCATTAGATACCGGAGCGGTATTATACACCTTCGCATACGCCTGCAAACAAATCCAACCGGAAGTATTATTGTACTTGGTATAACCCCAGGTTTTGTTTTTGTTGTACTTCGTAACACTAACCACCGTGCCTTTGGGTATCTTTTGCAGCAGTTTCCCTTTGGTAGAATCTGAAGCACGCAGCGCCAAATAATCGGATGCCGTAACTGTGTAGAGCGTACCTGTTTCTGCCGCACTGACCTCTATGCCAATGCCCGTTTCCGGCAGCATGACTGCCGTTGTTGCCGCACCGCCAGCCAATAAAATTGCCATTGCCATTGCCAATACCTTTTGTTTGAGATACATAGAATTTCCCCCTTAATTTCACAATTTTTTCATATTTATTATCACACGTTTGTCACTGTTTGTATGCAATGCAAACGCAATGCTTATTCCAATGCGAATCTGTAATACAATTGCATTACTGGAGTGATCAATATGAAAAAGTTCAAAATCCCTGTCGTACCTGCCACCACCAACAAATGCATCCGGTTCCCAAACAACACCATAGCGGAAATCGAAGAAGCAATTCAAGGCAAGCCCTGCACCTTTTCCGCCTTTGTCCTGGAGGCCGTGCGGGTGGCGCTGGAAAACCTGAAAGAAGAACAGGAAGCAAAATAGGCCTCCGGTGCTGTGTGAACCGGAAGCCTATTGCAGCGCGCTTTTTTCAGTTTTTTCCATAAAAAAGACCTCCTGGGAGGTCTTTGGCTTATTCAATACTCATGGCCGCGCAGGCGTTCAGCTCCATGCCGGCCCGCCTGCCGCTGCGAAATTCATAATACCCCTGGGCAGCCACCATGGCGGCGTTGTCGCCGCAGTACGTCAGCTCCGGCACATACAGCGCCCAGCCACGCTCCTTGCAGATGCGCTCAAACTCCCGCCGCACCAGCCGGTTTGCCGACACGCCCCCGGCGATCACCAGCTTCTCCATGCGGAAATCCTCCATGGCCTTCACCACGTTGTTCGTCAGGCAGTCCACCACCGCCCGCCGGAAGGAAGCCGCCAGGTCGTCCACCGGCAGCGCCTGCCCCTTTTGCTTTGCGTTGTGGATCAGATTGATGACCGCCGTTTTCAGCCCGGAAAAGCTGAAATCATAGGGCGCGCCGCTCACCTTGGGGTGGGGCAGCGGAAACGCCGTTTCATCCCCTGTCTCGGCGATCTTGTCCAGGTGTACCCCGCCGGGGTAGGGCATGCCCATGGTGCGGGCCGCCTTGTCAAAGGCTTCGCCGGCGGCGTCGTCCCGGGTGCAGCCGACAATTTTCATTTTCGTGTAATCCTCCACCATGACAATGTGGGTATGCCCGCCGGACACCACCAGGCAGAGGAACGGCGGCGTTAACTCCGGGTGGCTGATATAGTTGGAAGCAATGTGGGAGCGCAAATGATGCACCGGCGCCAGGGGCAGCCCGCTGGCGAGAGACAGCCCCTTGGCGAAGTTGACCCCCACCAGCAGCGCGCCGATCAGCCCTGGGGCGCAGGTCACGGCAATGGCGTCCATGTCCCGCAGGGTGCAGCCCGCCTGCCGCAGCGCCTCCTCCGTCACGGTGACAATGGCCTCGCAGTGGCGGCGGGAGGCGATCTCCGGCACCACGCCGCCATACAGCTTATGCTCCTCAATTTGAGAGGCCACCACGTTGGAGCGCACGGCGCGGCCGTCCTCCACCACGGCGGCAGCCGTCTCGTCACAGGAGCTTTCAATGCCTAAAATCCTCATCGCCCGTCCTCCGTTCCGTTCTCCTTCTTCTCCCAAAAATAACACGTCATCAACACCGCGTCCTCGGTGGGGCGGGTGTAAAAACGTTTGCGCGTCCCCACCTCCTGGAACCCCAGCGCGCGGTACAGCCGGATCGCGCCCAGGTTAGAGGCGCGCACCTCCAGGGTGACAAAGGCGCTCCGCTCCTCCCGCGCCGTTTTCAGCAGCGTGTGGAGCAGCATTGTGCCGATCCCCCTCCCACGCAGGGCGGGGAACACGGCGATATTCTCCACATAGCACTCCCCGGCGATGTTCTGCATACCGGCGTAGCCGGCCACCTGGGAGCGCCCCGTGCCATCGCGGTATTCCGCCGCGAAAAAGCGCGCCAGCGGGTGGTGCAGCTCGCCGCGCAGCACCGCCTCTGACCGCGGCGCGGAAAAGCAAAGCCGCTCCAGCTCAGCCAAAGCGGCAATGTGTTTTTCCTCCATGGGAACAATGGTAACGGCCGGCCCCATTGTTACCGGCCGCCCATTTTCCGATAGACCTCATCGGCCCGGTTATCCAGAAAATCCTCCAGGTCGTCAAAGCTGGCCAGGATCTGATCCCGGCACTTGACAAAGGCGTCCAGATCCTTGCCGTAAGGGTCGTCAATGCCGCCGCCCAAAAGATACACCAGGCCCGGGTTGACGCCGGCCTCCACCAAAATATCCTTGTGGACCTGCTCCATCACAACAAAAACGTCGATCCCCTGAAAGTCCTGGCCGCGCAGCCGGTGCGCCACATGATAGGTCAGGTCGATGCCATAGTCCTTGCAGGCCTCCACAGCGTTCCAGCTGACGCCCTGCCCCTCATAAGCGGCCAGGCCGGCGCTGCGGCACTGGATGTCGCTGCGGCCCTCCTGGTTCAGCCGCTTTGTAAAAAGGCTCACCGCCATGGGGCTGCGGCAAGTGTTGCCTGTGCATAAAAACATTACGTTCATGGTAAATTCTCCTTTTATCGCCGTCGAAAAATCCTTTCTTCTATTATAATCCCGCCGGCAAACAAACACAAGTGGGAAAGCGGATTTTCCTTTTCTGAACAAACCGTCACAGCGCCGAGCGCCGGCGCAGCACAAAATCATACAGCGCGGGCAGCCCCGCCAGCACCGCGTCCCTGGCCTGATAAAAAGCCGCCCGCGGCCCGCCGTAGGGGTCGTCAATGCCGCCGGAGAGCCAGTGCAGCTTGGACGGGTCGCCGCCCAGGGCAAGCGCGGCGTCCGCATGGGCCTGCTCCATCACCACCAGCACGTCCGCCTGGGCCACCAGCTCCGCGGTCAGCAGCCGGCGGCGGTGGGGCGTCAGGTCCACGCCGATTTCACGGCAGACGGCAACGGTATCGGCGTTGGCCTCCAGATCCTCCACCGCCTCGGTTCCGGCGCTGCCGCAAAAAATCCCCCGCGCCTCCCGCCGCGCCAGAAATTGCCGGAACAAATACTCGCCCATCACGCTGCGGCTGGCGTTGCCGGTACACACAAACAGGACCTCCATCAAACCGCCCCCTCACTGCCTTCGATACACAAGAAAATCAAACGCGATGGGCGTATCCAGCGCCGCCGTTCCCATCAGCGCCCGACTGCCCTCCACCGGCGTTTTCCAATAATAGGGCGTCATGGCAAACAGGTTTTGAATTTGCGCCGGCTCGGTCAAATGCAGCTCCCCGGCGACGGGAACCCGCTTGACAAAGGCGAAGCCCTCGTAAGTTGTTTCCCGGTGTTCATTTTCGTAGGGGTTTTCATACAAAATTTCCTTCAGCCCATACAGGTGGCGCGCGCCTGGCACCGCGAAAATCATAACGCCGCCCCGCTTCAGCACACGGGCAAATTCCCCCTCCGCCATTGGCGCGAACACGTTGAACAGGCAGTCTACAGCGCCGTCGGCCACGGGGATCTCGAAGCTGCTGGCGACGGCAAACTCCGCTTCCTTCTGGCGCTTGGCGGCGGCCTTTACCGCGAATTTGGAGATGTCAAAGCCATAAAGCCGCGCCGTGACCCCTGCCTGGGCCAGCCGCTCCCCCACGCCCCGCAAATAATAGCCCTCGCCGCAGCCGGCGTCCAAAACCACCGGAGCGGGCCGGCCCGCCACAGCCTCCAGCACCAGCGCGCTGAGCTGTTCCCGAAACAGCGCGTAGCCGCCCGCCTCCAAAAACGACCGGCGGGCGGTGACCATCTGCTTGTTGTCGCCGGGGACCTTGGCATGCATTTTTTGCACCGGCAGCAGGTGGACGTAGCCCTCCTTGGCGCGGTCATAGCTATGGCCGCCGGCACAGGTGTAGGCGGCGGCCCCTTTTGTCAAGGGCTGCCTGCACACGGGACAAAGAAAGATCATAAAATCGCCTCCAGTTGGTTTTGCCGCATACAATCGCCGCAGGCCCAAAGGCCCGCAAAAAGGTGGAGAGGACAGGATGGAAGTCCTGCCCTCTCCGGGAAAGAAGATATATGAAAAAGTCGTCGTACGCTAGTTAAAAAATCAGTCCTCCGCGGAATACGCCTGGAGCGTAACGTCCAGGGTGACAGCCTCGCCGTTCCGGTCTACCGTCAACGTTACCGTGTCGCCGGGGGCTTTGTCCAGCAGCAGGCTGGTCAGCACGGCTTGGGAGGTGATCTCCGTCTCATCCACCTTGGTGATAATATCGCCGCGGGTCAGGCCCGCTTCTTTGGCGGAATCATTATCGACGGTGGAAACGTAGAAGCCGGTGGAGAACCCGTAATACTGGGCTGTCACGCTGTCCACAAACTGGCCGGTAATGCCCAGCACCGCCCGGTTCGCCACATAACCGTACTCCCGCAGGTCGTTGATGACGGACAGCACCGAATCCACCGGTATCGCAAAGCCCAGGCCCTCATAGCTCTCGTCCACGATCTTGGAGGAGGTGATGCCGATCACCTGGCCCGCGCTGTTGACCAGCGCGCCGCCGGAGTTCCCCGGATTGATGGCCGCGTCCGTCTGGATGCAGGTCATCTGGTACTCGGTGCTGGTGGTGACCGTCCGGTTCAGCGCAGAAATGTAACCAAAGGTCGCGCTGGACTCAAAGCTGGAACCGCCGGGGTTGCCCACCGCGATCACCGAATCGCCCACCTGCAAATCGCTGGAGGTGCCAAACTCCGCGGCGGCCAGGTCTTTCTCGTCAATTTTCAGCAGGGCCAGGTCCGTCACCGTGTCGCTGCCAACCACTTCCGCCGTGTAAGTATCGCCGCTTTGCAGCGTCACCTTGATCGAGCTGGCGCCGTCGATCACATGGGCGTTGGTGATGATGTAGCCGTCCGATGTAGCGATCACGCCGGAGCCTTCGCTGTAAAGGCTTTCTGTCTCATCCTGCTGGCCAAAGCTGAAGCCATAATAATAATTATTGGCAGAGCCGGTGGCATAGGTTTGAATCAGCACAGAGGATTGGAGCGCCTTTTCCGCGGCGCTTTGCAGCGTGCCGTCCGCCGCCGCCGAAACAGCGGTAGAAGCGGCGCTGCCGCTGGACGAGCTGGTGGAGGCGCTGATGGTGGTGGTAGCGCCGCCGCTGGAATTGCCCAGCGAGATGGCGCCGCTGCCGACCAGCGCGGCAAACCCGCCGACAGAAGCGGCGGAAGCCACCAGGCAGGAGCAGACGCAGGCGATTACCGTCACCTTGATGGAAGCGCCGGTTTTTTTCTCCTTGGGCTGCTTTGGCGGCTTCGGCGGCTTGCTGCTGCCGGAACTGTAATTGCTGCCGCTCCAATGCGCCTCCGGCGCGTTCCATTGGGCGCCGTTATTTTCACGGAACTGATCGTTATTCATGTTGTTTTCAACTCCTTAATTCTACAATTACAGTCATAATAAAACACAATTGATAACCCCCGCCCCGTGCATTTATTATGGCGCTGGAATGTGAAGTTGAAGTGAAGGACAAAAATATTATAGCTGATATTTTCCAAATATTCTTCTTAAAACGAATTAAAAGCAGAATTTATTAAAAAAGTTTTTCCAAATTATGAAGAATTATCGCCATTTTTCGGGAAATTTGTGAAAAATAGGAGTTACTTGCGGCGCGCCACACCGGTCTGGATCGCGGCAGCCTTGACCGCCTCGGCAACAGCGGCGGCCACGCCCCGGTCCAGCGCCTTGGGGATGATATGGTCGGCGGTCAGCTCGCCGGACGGGATGTAGCCGGCAATGGCCATGGCCGCGGCCAGCTTCATCGCGTCGTTGATCTCAGCGGCGCGGACGTCCAGCGCGCCGCGGAACAGGCCGGGGAACACCAGCACATTGTTGATCTGGTTGGGGAAGTCGGACCGTCCGGTCCCCACCACCTTCGCACCGGCGGCCTTTGCCTCGTCGGGGAATATCTCCGGCGTCGGGTTGGCCATGGCAAAGATGACCGGGTCGGGCGCCATTGTCTGTACCATCTCCGGCTTGAGGCAGCCCGCCGCGGAAACGCCCAGGAACAGGTCCGCCCCGCGGATCACATCGCCCAGGGAGCCGGTCTCGCCGTTGGGGTTGGTGAACTCGGCAATGGCGGTTTTGGCGGCGTTCATGCCGGCTCGCCCGCGGTAGATGGCGCCGCTGCTGTCGCAGAGGACCACGTTTTGCAGGCCGGCCTCCAGCAGCAGGCGCGTGCAGGCAATGCCCGCGGCGCCGGCGCCGTTGACCACCGCCTTGATGCGGCCAATGTCTTTGTTGACAATGCGCAGGGCGTTCAGGGTGGCGGCCAGCACCACGATGGCGGTGCCGTGCTGGTCGTCGTGGAACACGGGGATGTCCAGCTCCTCCTTCAGCCGCCGCTCGATCTCAAAGC
>CAZFHQ010000065.1:4819-7042 GCA_964519325.1 uncultured Clostridium sp. | reverse complement strand
GAGGAATAAACGGCAGCCCTGTTTGCGGGCGTCATGTTAGAATCGAAAAAGCCAGTGCGGGGAGCGTGTTCCACGCATTGGCTTTTTTGCCGGCCGCCGAACAGCACTGGACAAGACCGCGCCTGCCGTAGTATAATAAAATCTCAGGCAGACGACGATAGAAGGAGGTGGACGCCATGGCGCTGCTGCTGCCCACGGCTTCGGCAAAGGGTCTGCTGGACCTGACGCCGGCGCTGCTGCGCAAGCTGAATGTGAAGGCCATTTTGCTGGATGTGGACAATACGCTCTCCCATCACGGCGCCCAGGCGCCCTTTGACGGCAGTATCGAGTGGGTACGGCAAATGGAACGGGAGGGATTCCGGCTGATGATTGTCTCCAATAATACCCGGGAGCGGATCGCGCCCTTTGCCGCCCAGTTTGACCTTCCCTTTGTCTGGCGGGCCTGCAAGCCCCTGCCGGTCGGGTATTACAAGGCAGCCAAGCGCCTGGGCATCCGGTTCCGGGAAGCGGTCATCGTGGGCGACCAGGTGTTCACCGATGTGGTGGGGGCCAATCTGCTGGGCATGAGGTCGGTGCTGCTGGAGCCTGCCGAGGAGGAGCGCGGCTGGAGCTTTAAAGTCCGGCGGCACTTTGAGGTGTCTGTGCGGCAAAAGGCCAAGGCCCGCGGCCTGGAATGGCCCGGCCGGCCTGTGGAAGGAAAGTGAGGGGCAGCATGACAAAAACAGAACGATTACAGGAAGCGCTCTTTGGCAAGGGGGCGCCGGTTCCGGCGGACGGCGCGCTGATCACCTCCGCGCCAAACTGCCGGTATCTTTCCGGGTTTCCGTCCTCGTCCCGTATGATCTTCGTCACGCGGGGACAGGCGTATTTTTTGACGGACTTCCGCTATGCGGAGGCGGCCCGCAAAAAGGTGCGGGACTGTCAGGTGGTGGAATACAAGGATTCCCGCAAAGCCTTATCGGAGCTGATCCGGCGGCACGATGTGAAGACATTGCTGTTTGAATATGACAAGCTCAGCTTTGGGGAGTCGGAAAATTACCGCGCCCTCTGCCAGGCGCTTGGCGTGGAACCGGTGTTCGACAAAACCCTGGATTCGGTCCTCAACGATCTGCGGGCTATCAAGCAGCCGGATGAAATCGCGAAGCTGAAAGCGTCCCAGGCCATCACCGACGCGGCCTTTCAGCACATTTTGCCTTATATCAAAGAGGGCGTTACCGAGCGGGAGCTGGCGCTGGAGATCGAGTTCTTTATGAAGAAAAACGGCGCGGAGGACATCGCCTTTGACCTGATCGTCGTGTCCGGCGCAAACGGCTCCCAGTGCCACGGCGTACCAGGGGCAAAGCCGATTGCGCAGGGGGATTTCATCACCATGGACACCGGTGCGGTGCTGGACGGCTACCACTCCGATATGACCCGCACGGTCGCCCTGGGCCATGTGAGCGAGGCCCAGCGCAAAGTGTATGACACCGTGCTGAAAGCCCAGTGTGCCGCCGTGGACGCGGTCCGGCCCAATGTTTCCTGCCGGATGGTGGACTGGGTGGCCCGCAGCATCATCGACGAGGACTACTGCGGCGCCTTTGGCCACTCCACCGGCCACAGCGTCGGCGTGGAGATCCACGAGTGGCCCTGCTTTGCCCCTGCCTGCGAGGCGCTCACCAAGCCGGGCATGGTCATCACCGTGGAACCGGGCATTTATCTGGAGGGGCGGTTTGGCGTGCGCATTGAGGATATGGTGCTCGTGACGGAAGCCGGCCACGAAAATCTGACCCATTCGCCCAAAGAACTGATAATACTTTGAGAAATTCATAGATTATTCTTGAAAAAAGGATAAAAATGCGATAAACTTATACCGTATACTATAAATTGGAGGACAGTCATATGATAACTGCTGGCGATTTTAGAAATGGCGTAACCTTTGAGATGGATGGGAACGTGGTTTCCATTATAGAATTCCAACATGTAAAGCCTGGCAAGGGCGCCGCGTTTGTCCGCACCAAGATCCGCAATGTGATCACCGGCGCCGTGACAGAAAAAACCTTTAACCCAAACGACAAATTCCCGACCGCCTTCATCGAGAGAAAGGACATGGAGTACCTGTATAACGATGGCGATCTGTACTATTTTATGGACTGCGAGACTTATGAGCAGACCCCGATCAACGCGAGCATCCTCAGCGACAGCTTCAAGTTCGTCAAGGAGAACATGGTCTGCAAGGTGCTCTCC